>CAYHMF010000033.1:0-9458 GCA_964357655.1 Candidatus Woesearchaeota archaeon
TAAGATGTAATGATCAAATAATTAGCATCGAGCTAATTATTAGACACGCTCCGAATTTGTGTTTGCGACAAGTTAATGATATTCAAAAAATGCCAGAAAAGTAAAAGATTAAAAATGTAAGTTTCTTAAAAGGCAAATGGGAAAAACTTATTTAACGAAAAAACTATTGAGAGAAATATATCTAAAATAGAGCTTACTCCTAAACAAATAACTGCTTCTAAAAAATGGATTGAATTATTGGAAAAAGGGGGTTACAAGAGGAAGTTTCTAATTATCCTAAATTTATGATTTATATTCTTAAGGATTTGTTAGGTTATGATATAACTGATTTTAAGCATGAAGAAAAGAATATGGAGTTTCCATTTAAAGATAAGTCTGGAAATTATTTATTTTGATTTATCTATTCTGAATTCTTCATCAATGTGGTTTTTTATTAAAAATACTAGTCCTGTTTTAAGAGGAGGATTTAGGCAATTTAAAACAAGTTATTTGAAACCATTTCCATTACCCATTTTGAAAGATATCGAAGAACAAAAACCATTTATAGAAAAAGCTGATTTTATGATTGAAAAAAACAAGCAATTTTATGAGGCAAAAAAGAAATTCATAAAATTAGTTAAGTATAAATATAATTTAGATAAAACCTCAAGAAAATTGGATACTTTTTATAATCTAAATTTTAAGGAATTTGTTAATGAAATCCAAGATAAAAATAAAGTTATGAGCATAGAACAAGAATCCGAATTAATGGATTTCTTTGAGAAGAACAAAAAAGAGATTTTAAAAATAAAAGAAGATATTAATAAAACAGATGAAGAAATAAATAAAATGGTTTACAAGCTCTATGAATTAAACCCCGCAGAGATTAAGATTATCGAAGAAAGTTTGAAATGACAAAATCAACCAAAAACCTTAAATATGGTAAAAATACCATAATATTATGGTAAAAATAAAGAAGAGTCAGAAAGAAGAAATTAAATTAAGCCCGAAAGAAAGAGTAGTAAAGTACTTAATAGAAAATAAAAAACCCCAATCAATTATGACCGTTTCTGGGGCAATTGTTCTTGATTACAAGAATACCTATAATATAGTAAATGAGCTTCAACCAGAAATAATCTCAAAAGAAAAAATAGGAAATACAAATCTAATAAAGTTAAATTTAGTTCCAAATCAGCAGATTTATTCGGTTGAAAATAAAAGAACAGAACAATTTTTATCTAAACATCCAACATTAAAAGTAGTGAAAAAATACATCGAAGAATTGGATTACCCCTTTTTTATTGCATTAATATTTGGTTCTTATGTTAAAAATACGAAGACAGAAAATTCAGATATTGATATTTGCATAATCTCAGATAATAAAGATAAAACAAATGAATTGCAGGAGAAACTAAATTTATTGTCTTTAAAATTAGAAATTCATGAGTTTACAACAAAAGAATTTATTTCTATGCTCGAGAAAAATAAAAATAATCTTGGCCATGAAATAGTTAAAAGTAATATTATTCTTTATGGGGCAGAGAATTATTATAATCTTATATCAAAATGGACGAACAAAGAATAAAACAGGCAGAAGATAACTTTAAGAGGTATTTACAAGAAGGCAAAATAAAAAAAGTTTCTAAAATGAATACTCTAATTTACGAGACGTATTTAAGAAATGCAAGAGAAAGTTTAAATGTAGCTAACCAATTATTCCAAAATAAAACTTCTTCTTTATGGGTTGTTGTAGCAAGTTATTATTCAATGTTTTACATTGCTTGTGCGTATCTCTATCAATTAAGATATAAAACAAATCATGAAATTGTTCATCAAATTGTGAATGAAGCGTTAATTGTACAAGGTAGACACAAAATCAAAAATCATCTTTTGGAAGCATATGAAATCGGAAAAGAGGAAGCTTTGTCTATTAGTGATAATTATTTGAAAAATTATGAATCTGAAAAAGTAAAAAGAGCGACTTTTCAATATGAGACAACAGAAAATATAAAGGAATCAAAAGCCCAGACTTCTTTAAACAGAGCAAAAGAATTTTTGACGTTGATTGAGGGGATAATTGAAAGATAAATAAAAATTTTTCAAAGAAGGGAAATTAATCCTCCCCCACGTCCTTCCTCTTGCTCAAACTTAATCTAAAATCTTTTACAATATCCACGCTACCTTTAATTTCTTCTTCAATTTCGCCTTTGATAATTTTGCTATTTAATTTTGGATAACAAACCATAGAACATTCTTCCCATAATCCTTTATCTTTTAGTAACTGAATAAATTTCTTTTTATCTTCTTCGTCTTCGGGCATAACTATTTTATCAAATTCTTTAACAGAACATTTATTATTGCTTCCATAAACAACATCTATTCCAAATTGCTTGGCATACTTAATCAAATTATCTTTGAATTCTTCTTCTGCTTTTTTCAATTCAGAAAGCTTTGTTTTAACCTCTGAATAATTATCTACTAATTTAACTCCCTCATCTTCTTTGAATTTTTTAATTTCTTCAATTTTTTCAAGTTCTGCTTGATGTTTAAATGAAGGACATTCTGATTTAAACCCGCAATAATCGCATAATGCAGTAACATTAGTAGGAAATTCTTTTGCAGATTCAATTTCTTTTATTCTTTCAATAGTTTCGTTCTGCAATTTCTCAAGTTGTTCATCTGTTCTTTCTGAAACAGCATCTTTGTTAAAAGCCAACATGTGCCAGACTAATTTAACAGATTTTACGTCGTTGAATTTATCCTTAACCCAAATAGAATACATTGCTAACTGCCTATCTTCATCCGCTTCTTCTTGATCTTTCATTCTCGCATTCGTCTTATAATCGCAAACATAATAATTTCCGTCACTATCGCATCCCAATTTATCTATTCTCACATGCCACTGATTTCCATCTTTCAAAGTCATTCTGTCAGTAGTTTCCAATCCTAAAATAATCATCTCTTCAAAAGGTTTCATTCTATCATAATAATCAGAAATAAATTTCTCTCCCATCTTTCTATAATTATCTGCATTTACTTTTTCTTTGTCTCTTTTGACAATTAAAATATCTTCAGAATACTCTTTTTCCCATAAATCTCTATAAAATTTAATCAATACATTAAGTGCAACTCTTTTTTTGAATTTCTTTAATTTATACAAATGCTCTAAAGTCTGATGAACAATGTCCCCCATAAATGCTTCAATCGTCGTCGGTATTTCTGGTTTTACTTTATCAATATATCTTAATTTATACTGATAAGGACAATTTTCAAAAGTTGTGACGCGAGAGTGTGAGTATGTTGGCATATTATTAAAAAGAAATAGTATTTATATAGTTTTCAAGCAACTCGATAATCTTTTTCGAAGAATCCTTTAATTATTTTTTCCATTTCCCAAAGTCTTTGCTTGTTTCTCCCCAATAATGCAGCTTTGGTTTGAGTTCCTCCAGCAGTAACCACAACTTCGTCGTCAGTAACTTCAACATTTTTAAATGTCACCGGATTTACAATAGATTCAATAAAACTTTTAACATCTTGAATTCCTCGAGGGGCAGGAATTACTCGAACTCTTTTTCCAACAATTCTGCTTATTCTTTTAAGGTTCTCACCTTCTTTTCCAATTGCCTTAAACACCATCGGTTTTGGAACACAAAACACAATTAAATTATTATAATCAAAACAAAACCTCGTCCTTATCCGCGTCACTTTTTCAAAAAGATTCAAGTGCCGCAAATCTTGCATATCGATAGTAGTAACCATTTGTCCTCTTAGATTTTGTTAAAGAAAGATGTTTATAAATTTATTGTTACTGAATCATTTATTAACTTGTTCCACGATATTTTTTTTCGCAGTTTTTTTGTCTTCGTCTTTTTTGACTAAAGGTCCGATAACTTCCACCATCAAACCAGGAAGACCAGTACCAACTGGAACAGGTTGATTCAAAATAATATTTTCTATAACACTTACTAATTTATCTTTTGAGCCTTTTATCGACGCGTTAATGAATTGCTTGTCTGGAATTTCGAATGTCGCGCGTGCAAGTATAGATTCTTTCTGAGCGATAATTCCCATTCTTGTAACACCTTTCACGACTCCAACATTAGTCATAGCGTCGGAAATCAATTTCAAATGTCTCATATTAATGTCCAATCCTTGACTCTTAAGAACTTCTTGAACTTCATTAACAATTAATTGTCTAGCAGCTTCAATACCTAAAACTCCAGCGACTTCATAAAAATCGTTAGAAATTGTTCTTTTCCCGTCGACTTCTTTAAAACCGATTAGGTCTTTTAAATTTGTTCCAAGAGTCATAATAATATAATCTGCTCCTCTCTTGACAATTAAAATTTGGTTAATTCCTTTAACCCCCGAAATTGTTGTTCCTTTAAGTTTTTCTTTAAGTTTATAGATACTTTTGAAGTCAAGATCGTCGGTGCCCAGAACTATTGAGTCTGCTTTTTCTTTTGCCTTAAATCCTAAATCATTAAGTTTTTCAACAACTTTCTTTATAGAAGTATGAGTTTGTTTTAATCCTTTTTTGTCTATGATAATTTCAATTTTCTTTCCACTAAAATCAAGATTAATTTGCGAGGCTATTTCTTTAATTTTAACTTCCTTAATTTTTTCTGCAAAAATTTTCGCCTTCTCACTATTATTGTGTTCTTGGTTAAGATAGATTTCCATTTTTGGGGAAGAAGGAGTTTTTCTCGCATCAAAAATTTCAATTAATCTTGGAAGACCCGAGGTAACCTGCATTTCTTGAACCCCCGCCATATGGAAAGTTCTTAAAACCATTTGTGTTGAAGATTCTCCAAAAGATTGCGCAGTAACTAATCCAATTGCTTCACCAGCGTCGAGGTTTTCATCAAGATGAAGTTTTGAAACATCTTTTCCATCGTCACCGTACTTGAATTGAATTATATTATTGTTGCTGTCTCTGATTGTCTCATCGTATTCTACTCTTATATCTTGAAGAGCATTTGCAAGTTTTCTATACAAGTAACCAGATTTTGGAGTTCTTAATGCAGTATCCATAAGGCTGTCACGTCCTGCAATTGCACCAAAGAAAAATTCGTCCGGGCGCAATCCTTTGATGAATGAATTTGCAATAAACCCTCTTGCATGAGGACTCAAGTCGCCTTTTTCAAAAAATGAAAGTGTTCTTTGATTGTAACCTAAGTCAATTCTTTTTCCCCACAATGCCTGCTGTCCAACGCAACACGCCATCTGAGTTATGTTAAGTATGTTTCCTCCACCACCAGACATAATCATGTGATTAACTGGATTAGTTTCTGGGAATTTCTCCTTGACAATTTCACCAATTTTCGTTCTAACGTCGTTCAAAACCTGAAGAATTTTTATTTCTCTAGATTCTTCCATAGTTTTTCCAGGAATTACTTCGAGAGTTTCATTATTAAATGATTCAATAAGTTCTTGTGTTTTTTCCTTCGCGCTTTCAATAACACCTTTACTGATATCGACGACTTTTTCATCCAAATCTAAATCATTAACTGAAATTGTAATTCCTCTATTTGTCAAATAATTTGTACCAAGTTTGAAAACTGTTTTTATTGCATCTACAGTGATGTCTCTTCCGAATTGTTTGTCAAGGTGTTTAACTAATTCCCCATCTTCGTCTCCAAAAAGACTTTTGTCTATTTTTCCTTTCTCGATTTTTCCGTCTTTTATGGTGATAGATCTATTTGAGAAATTTATTTTTGGGAGTATTTCCGAGAATAATTCTGTTCCAGAGATATTCTTTTTTGAAATAATTTTATCAATTCCCGATTTGAAAAGTAATTGGTTAGCATCCTCTCTCGAAAAAGTATCAAGTCCCAAAAGATAATTTCCAGTAATTGCATCTGCCACACAACCAATTAGATTCGTGTTATTTTTTGGAGACATTAAATTCTTTTTAACATCAAGGAGCACTTTTGCTTCTGCTCGAGCTTCTTCAGTTTGAGGGCTGTGAATATTCATCTCGTCTCCGTCGTAATCTGCGTTATACGGAGCCGCAACAGCAGGGTGCATACGGAAAGTTCTTCCAGGCAGAACTCTGACATAGTGAGCCATTAAACTTCCTCTATGCAAACTTGGATGTCGATTAAATAAAACAATATCCCCGTTTTGCAAATGTCTTTCAACTTTGTAGCCAGGAGAAAGTTCACTAATTATTTCTTCTTTAAGATCCATAGAAATTTTTTTACGTTTTCCGTCGGGTCTTATAATATAATTTGCACCAGGATAAACTTCAGCCCTTCCAACTAATTTTTTCAATTTTTCAAGATTCATATCATTGACTGTTTCAGAAACTGTAACAACTTTCGCAATTTCGTAAGGAATGCCAACTTCATTAAGTTCCAGCGACGGGTCTGGCGAAATAACTGTTCTACCAGAATAATTAACTCTTTTACCCGCAATGTTTTTTCTGATTCTTCCTTCCTTACCTTTGATTCTTTCAGTGATTGTTTTTAATGGTTGACCAGAACGATGTCTTGCAGGAGGAATTCTTGCGACGGTGTTGTCAAAAAAAGTTGTGATGTGGAACTGAAGCAAATCCCAAAGATCCTCGATAATAACTTCTGGTGCTCCAGCATTTAGGTTTTCCCAAAGTCTCTGATTAGCTCTTATAATATCTGAAAGTTTGTGAGTCAAATCATCTTCACTTCTTTCTCATGACTCAAGAATAATGCTTGGTCTGATTGTTACGGGCGGGACAAGTAACATTGTCAAGATAGCCCATTCAGGTCTTGCACTTTTTGGTTCAACACCAACTTTTACAAGTTCTTCGTTTGGAATTCTTACAAGCATTTCTCTAACTTCTGTAGGGAATAATCTTTTTTTACCGACGTAAAAGTTTGTAGGTTTATCCAACTTAACTTTTTCTTGAGCGCTTTGGCAATGCGGACATTTTTTGGCGTCCTTTGCTTTTTTCGCTCTTTCACTCGGAGAGCATTCACTTATTTTTTTATCATCAAGCATCAACTTTCCGCAATCTTTACAAAAAGCCCTCAATACCATTTCAATTAAAGGAACATATTTAAGATGAACAACAGACCTTGCGAGGTCAATGCTTCCCGAGTGTCCTAAACATTCTTTCAATCTTCCTCCACACGTTCTACATCTTACTCCAGGATCAATTGCACCAAGTTTCAAATCCATAAGTCCACCATCTACTGGATAACCGTCGATGTTGTAAAGTTCTGGAGTCACGACTTTAACGCACGAAAGTTTTTTAATCTGCTCCGGGCTAAGTAATGAAAACTTTATTCCGCTGATTCTTTTCTTAATAGGTTTATTCATTTTTTTTCATTGATGGAAATCTTTTTGACATTTCTTCCAATGCCCAAAAACCATTATTAATTTGGTTATTAAACCAAGAGTCACCAGAATCTCCAGTGATTTCCATATAACCTTTTTTTAATAAGTTTATACATTCTTTATTTTTAATTATGTCTCCCAAATCAAATTCCCCTTGTCGATACAATTCCCCTAAGAGATTCATTCTCGATTCATAATCTTGTAAATTATATTTCATATTTATTTTTCATTTCAAGGCTCGACAAAATGTGCAATCCTTGCAATTCCTCCAGTAATAATTTAAATGCGTATGAAATTTCAACAGGCTCGACTTCTTCGGTTCCACAAATTGGGCAATATGTTTTGTCTCGAATATTATCTTCAATTGAAATTGTCCCGCATTTTGAACAAATAGGAATTGTAACTTTGTCTGAATCATATCTTTCTTTTAATAGCAAAGATGCTCCGTGTGCGACGAGTGCTTGCTGTTCCATTTCCCCAAGTCTTAATGCACCACCACGAGAACGTCCTTCTATCGGCTGTCTTGTAAGCAGAGCAACTTTACCAGAAGCTCTTCCATGCATTTTGTTGCCAACCATTTGCTTAACTTTAAGGTAATACATGTCCCCGACAAAAATTTTCGACGTGATTTTCTTTCCAGTAATTCCGCTGTACATTGTTTCCTTTCCGTCATATCTAAATCCAAGTTCTTTGAGTTGTTCTTCCAATTCGTCTTTGCTGTTTCCAGAAAATGAAGTACCGTCGATGATTTCACCTTTTACGCATCCAACTTTACCCGCTAACATTTCCAACAAATAACCAACAGTCATACGGCTAGGCAAACCATGTGGGTTGAAAATAATGTCAGGTCTTATTCCTTTTGAAGTAAACGGCACATCTTCTTCAGGAAGTATCATACCAATAACTCCTTTCTGTCCGTGAGCTGTAGAATATTTGTCACCTAACTCCGGAATTCTTTGGTCACGAGTTTTAACCTGAACAATTTTATTTCCTTCAAAATCTTCTGTAATGAAAACAGCTTCAACAATTCCTTTTTCTTCTTGTCTCATTGTTACGCTCGATTCTTTTTTCGTTTTGATTGAAATTTCACGAACTTCTGAAAGGAATTTTGGAGGAGCAGTTTTACCAATTATAACTTCTCCCTCGTTAATTTCTGCTTCAGGGTAAGTAATACCGTCGGCTTCCAGATGCTGGTAACTCGCTTCTGTTTTATATCCAGTAGTATCTTTGTCAGGAACTACAATTTGGTCTTTCAATCCTCCAGTGTAATTCATTTCAACTGCGCTGTATGGTCTGAAATAGAAACTTCGTCCGACTCCTCTGTCAAGACTTCCTTTGTTGATTACTAACGCGTCTTCCATGTTGTAACCTTCGTGCGTCATTATCGCAACAACTAAATTCTGTCCTGCTGGATAAATATTAAGCGTGTCGTATACAAAACTTCGCACAATCGGTTTTTGTGGATATTGAAGAATGCTCACGTCGGTGTCAAGTCGACATAAATAATTAGCGGCATATAATCCCAAGGCGTGCTTTTGCGTTTTACTTCCTCTGTTTAATCTTGAACTCTGGTCGTGATTTCCGTAAGGAACAAGTGCTGTGACAATTCCAAATAAATCAATTGGGTCAATCTCAAGGTGCGTGTGCCTTTCTGTAATTTCTTCTTTGTAAAGTGCGACAAGAGCATTGCTTTCTTCCGACGCGTCGACATATTCAATTATTCCTTGGCTGATTAAATTATTCCAATCAATTTCATTTTGTTCTAATTGAACTAAATGCTCATTAGTTAATTTTGAAATTCCATTCTCGACGATTATTAATGGTCTTAGAACTCTTCCAGGCTCTGTAGAAATCAAAACAAATCCAAAGCTGTTGTCATTTCTAATATTTAACCTAGGGGGAAGTTCACTAGCTCTTCTCTTTTCTCTTATTTTTTTTACAAAATCTTCTGCGTTTTTTACAGAACCAATAAATCTTCCGTCGAGGAAAACTTCTGTTCCTTCAATTAATTCTTTATCAAGTCCGAGATTTTCCAAATCTTTCATGAATTGCTTTTCATCGAGATTAACTTTTGTGGAAACTTGAGACAACATTGCAAGATTTTTTCTCAAACCAATTTCTGTTCCTTCAGGAGTTTCAATTGGGCAGAATCTTCCATA
>CAYHMF010000034.1:0-9350 GCA_964357655.1 Candidatus Woesearchaeota archaeon
TTGACTATTTGAGGTGAACCTACTTTTTAGAATTATTTTTTAGACACGCTCCTAAATTTAGAGTTTTATTGAAAAAGGTTTTTATTCAAAACATAAATATTTATAATTCCTAAAATCATTGTATTTTAATGAGTGTGACAGATATTAATTTGTATAAAAATAGAAGTGTGATTTTAATGCAAGTGGTTGGAGGAAATTCTTTTTATCATCCTCTCGTCGAGTAAGCAACAGATTGGATTCAAATAGAAAATCAAATTAATGAATTTATGAAATTAGAACCAAACCAAAAATTAATTTTGCGTTCTTATGTTCATGACGAGCCAGCGAAACTCCCAGAGGTTTCTGAGATTCCATTCGAAAAATTAGAAATTTTGGCAAAACAATTGAGAAAAAATGGGTTGGAAATCCATGTAGCTTCAAAATAAACTAATTTTTCAAAAAGGCATAACGAATTTGTCATAATGGAATTTAAAATTTCTCGCCGAAGAAAATTTGCCACTCACTTTTGTTCGCAAATATAAAAACAACCAATAATTCACGACGAGCGAGTGCGAGGAGTGTAAATTTCAGTCATTGTAATAGCTCTTGGATTAATGTTATATATTATTCTTAAGAGAAAAAACAAAGAGGAAAGAAGAAAACTTTATGGTTACTGATTAATCAATAAAGAGAACTTCGCAAAATTCTCATACAGAGCACTTTGAAAATTCCTTCAAAAAAACAAGAAAAAGGAATTATTCAAACTTCTCTAAATAAAAAAGATTAAAAGCAAACAATTCTTCAATAAATTATGAATAACCTAAAGGTTACAAGAAGAGGTAATAATTTAGATGTCATGAATAAAAAAGGAGACAGCCTAATTATTAGTTATATTCTGCTCATAGTTTTTGTAATCGTTTTAAGTTATTCTGTTTATTATTGGATGAGTCTTCAGCTTCCAACAGATTTGCCAGAATGCCCCGACGGAATAATAATAGACACGCCAAAAATAGAATGTATTAACGACGGAATTTCTCAACGATTGGAGGTTACACTGCAAAATGAAGGAAGATTCAGCGTCGCAGGATATAATATTCGTGCTACAAACGACTCAACTCAAGAATTAGCAGGAATTGATTTGTCAACGATGATAAGCAATTATTCATCAGGGAAGGCGTTTGGCGATTCTATTTTATATTCTTCAATGGGAGCAGATAATTCATTTGTTCCATCAGAAATAGCAACAAGCACTTTTAATTTAATAAGCAAAATTTTTTCAATTGAAATAATTCCTTTAAGATTTCAGGAAAAAGAAGGAAGAAGAGATTTAGTTTTCTGCTCAAAAAATAAAATTAAAAGAAAAGTTGATTGTAAATTGAACCCCCTAAAAATGAATGGCTTGGTTTCTTGGTGGAGAATGGAAGGAAATGCCGACGATGAAGTTGGGGGGAATGATGGAACAATCAGTAGTGGGGGGGCAGTCAATTGTTCAATTGTTAGGGGTTTAGGAAAAGCCTGTGAATTTAATATTAATTCCCCCCCGAATGAGGATTATATAGAAATTTTAGATAATGAAAGTTTGGATATTACTGGAGAGATAAGTATTGCTTTCTGGATGAATTTGAAGGACTACAATTCTCCTGCAAGCACAATCCTCGATAAAAAATCTACCGGGAATGATGGATATAAAGTGTATTTCACGAATAACGAGGGCAATAAATTAAAAGTTTTATATGGGGAAGATGATATTGACAGTTTAATAATTCCACAATTATCTACTTGGGAGTATTATGTCATAACAGGAAATTCTTCAGATTTTTCGTTTTATATTAATTCATCACTAAAAAAATCTGTGAGTGGAAGTTATTCTTCTAACTCAAATATTGAATTAATTTCTATTGGAAGAGATAACTCAAATGCAAAATATTTTAAAGGTGACCTAGACGAAGTAATGATTTTCAACAGAACTTTGACTCAGCCAGAAATTACTGCGTTATATGAATATACTTTAGAGAACTAATCATCTCAACCGAGGAGTTTTATATTTTCTCCCAAGGGCATCATAAATTTCTTTTTCGGTTTTTCCAGCAAGAAATTTTTTATTCTTGTCAAATAATCCATATTGATTTAGAAGCCAGCCTTTTTTTCTCGCGATAATTCTCAAACCAATGCTTGAACCTTTTGGTCCAGTATAAGCCAATAATGTTGCCCCCCAACTTTTTTCATTAGTGTAATAAATCTCAACTTTAACCCCTTCAATCTTGAACGCAGAACGTTTTTCTCCACCTTGCATGAACTTCCCTTTTTTTCCAAGAATCTCAATAATTTTTTCTTTATGCGAAGCGACTGCGTCGGCGAGCGTCCGAACTTGTTTGGTGTTGGGAGCACTATGCAAATCACTGCGTGGATTTGTATTCGGCGAAGTCGATATATTATGCGAAGCGACTGCGTTTATGCCCTTTAGGGTATTCGACGAGCATCCACGAAGTGGTTTTTTATCCTTTGGAATTAAAACAATATCTATATCAACAGGATTCAAATTTTCTCGTCGTATACTTCCAGCAATCATTATTTTCTTAGAAAAGGGTTTCAATAAATCATAAATTTTTTTAGAAAGTTTAATCACAAAATCCCCTTCCATTGTTGTGACATACCTCCCTTTTTTGAACACAACTCTTTTCCGATTCATTGATATTAATGGAAGATATAGTTAATAAATTATTCATTTTTCAAGAAATAAATTATAGTCACAATGGTCACATTCTACGAAAGGTTCTTTATTTTGTTCTATTGAACAATAAATTTTTTTGTTCTCAATTTTAGAGATTAGAATTCCTTTGTCATAAGGGCAATGTGTTCTTCCTACTTCATAAGTTATTCCAATCATCGGAAATTTTCTTAAAAATAAATAAGAATCCAATGCATTAAGGAGGTTCTATGTCAGCCATCTTTTTTGTTTTTTTGGTTTAGTTGTGAAATGTGAATGTTAGGGGTGGTGCCTTGTTGCCGTCGTGAAGTAACCTCCAGATTTTCGGCTTTGAGAATATCAGAGCCAGCCATCATGGCGAGGTTAAGCCCCATTCGGGCAACAAGGCGTGATTCGAGGTTAAATTCAATTCGAGGTTAAATTCAATTCGAGGTTAAACCTCGTTCGAGGTTTATGGATTAAAAAACTCTTTTATATTCGTAAAATATGATTGAGTTTTCTTTTTTAATAATAAACATAACAAAAACTTCTTTATAAAGCGTCAGAAGAAAAAATACCTAAAGAAAATACTTAGGAGTCCTATATTTTTCCTACATAAATCTTTAAATAACCCGAAGGCAAGAGAATTTCATGTACGAATTCCTTATTGACAATAGAGAGATTATAAAACTTTTTTATGGTTTAGTAGTCGGACTGATTTGTTTCGCAATTGTTTTGAAAACAGACAGATTGTTTAGGATAAGCATGCATCAAGGAATAAGATATTTGAGAAACGCTTTCTTTTTTTATGGAATTGCATTCGTGATTAGATATCTTGTTGGAGGACTTATAAAGTATGAATTATTTTATATCGACGGGTTTTTGATAAATATGGCTTTCGAATTCTTTTTAATAATGGCCGGTTTCTTTTTATTATATAGTCTTTTATGGAAAAAAATAGAACGCCACGACGAGGATTATTCAAGTTCTTTGTTTAACCCAAAAATCTCAATATTTTATTTAATGGCTTTAATCTTTACGGCAATAGATTATTTATGGAAATCACATACTCTTATGTTTTTTTCTCAAATAGTTTTATTCTTATTCGCTTCAATTATTAGTTATTCAAATTACACTGAAAAAGGAAGCAAGCATAAATTTCCAAAGTTTTATTTTATCGCGATGTTCTTAAGTTTCGTCGCGTGGGCATTAAACGCGCTTGCAGGAATGTATTTTAATTGGAATAATTTAGCAATTATTGGGACTTATTTGCTGAACACAATTATTTTTATTTTATTTTTATGGGGTGTTGTTGAAGTAACTGGAGGCAAGTAATGGCAAAAAAACGAGAACGACTCGAGGTAATTAAAGACATATTAAAGTCAGTAAAGGATAATAGAAATATCAAGCCAACTAGATTGCTCTATGCTTCAAATCTTTCTCCGCAAATGTTCAAGGAATACATAAATGAATTAATTAGCAAGAAATTTATCAAATTAGACGTCGATGAAAAAGAAAAGAAAACTTTTTCTCTGACCCTAAAAGGAATGGAATTTTTGCAAGAATATCGAGTGATTGAAAGATTGGTTGAAAATTTCGGGCTGTGATTTTATTCATCAACTATTTATAAAAATCAAATAAAACTTAAAGCAATCGCCAATAAAATAAAAAACAGCACAAAAATAAAGGCTCTTTTTTTAGATATGTGTAGAGTTCTTTTAGAAATGTGTTTAGTTATTCTAAACATTAAATTTGGATTAAACAGCCAGAATAAACCGATAAGACTAAATGAAACATAAGTGAATACTGCGGGAAGAGCCGTGTTACCTATGATTAATCCCCCAATAATTACGTCGATAACTCCTCCCAAATTAGTTCCAATAATATATGGAATAACTTTTTGCAAGTTCACGAATCTCGAAACAATTAAAGGAATAAGCAAAGCGATTGTGATTCCAGTAGATGTAAAAATAAGAGCAAGAAAAAATCCAATCCAGAAAGAAAAGTTTTTCTTCTTGAAATATTTATTAATTTTTTTTCTGATAAATTTTTCTCCCCATAAATTCAGCATAAGAACAGGCATTTTTTTAAGGCTTAAAATTAAAATTAAAATTCCCAAAATAGCAAGAAAATATTCAGGAAGGAATTTTATAAGATTAATTAACGGCGAGGTTATTTTGTCAATCAAAGAAATTTTGAATGAACTTTCATAAAGCATCAAATAATTTCCTGTCTTAGAGAAAAAAGAAAAGAAATATTCAAGAAAGAACATAAAAATAGCAATGGGAAATGCATAAACAAGGTTAGCCAAGCCAATTTCAAATCCGTGCCTAAAATCTCTTCTTTTTGCAGAGACAAATAATGAAACCAAAAGAGCCATTATAGTAGTTCCAATTCTTGTTCCAATAATCATGTAAACTAAAACTATGGGCCCAATAATCCCGGCGTAATTCAAGACCATCAAAGCAGAAGTCACAGCTCCGCTCGATTGCATTATTAAAGTCAAAAGCCAACCCAAACCAAACGCATTTATTTCACTTATATCATCTATCGTTATTTTTAAAATATTTTTTCCAATTTCACTAAAAGAATGTTTAATCAACACCAAAGAAAAAATAAACAGATAAAAAAATAATAAAAAACCAAGAAAATACAATATCTTCTTTTTTCCATTCAACTTTTTCATAATAATTAATATTTTTTAAGTATAAAAACTATATGTTTTTTGCACAGAGGCGCTGAAAAAGAACTTGAAATTGGATTGGAGATCTCAGTAAATTACATAGCGCCGGACTATAGAAACCCTTAAAAACCCTCTAAACGAATTTCTTATAGGTAAATAATGATGAGACAGCAAGAAACAAACAAAAGAATTCTTAAATTAGAGTTATAAGGGAGGAAAAATGGAAGAAAACGAAGAACTTATGGATGACGAAGATTCTACGGAAGATAGTGAAGAGCCCGAAAGAAAAAGTAAGGCAGTAGGATCTACTCCAAACAAGGTTTATGTTGGAAATTTACCGTTTAGCGTGAATCAAGAAGAATTGAAAAAACTTTTTTCATCTTACGGAGAAATAAGCGAAGCTACAGTTATTTCAGACAAATTTTCAGGCAGATCTAAGGGATTCGGTTTTGTGACTTTTGCAAAAAAGAAAGACGCAGATAAGGCAGTTTCAGAAATGAATGACAAAGATATGCAAGGAAGACCGCTTAAAGTGTCAGAAGCAAAACCAATGGACCCAGATAGACCACGTCCACCAAGAAGAAGTTTCGGCGGCGGAGACAGAGATAGAGGTTTCGGCGGCGGAGACAGAGGAAGATCTGGTGGGCGAGACAGCAGACCACGAAGATTTTAATTTTTAATTAAATCTTTTTAATTTTTTATTTTATTATTTTTTTTGATGTTATTAGTTTAGAGAAGTTTGAATAATTCCCCTTTCTTGTTTTTTCGAAGGAATTTTCAAAGTGCTCTTCATGAGAATTTTGCGATTTTTTGAATTTTGCAAAGTTCTCTTTAAAGAATCTCAGTTCTCTTTTAATTTTAATAAGGGGATAAATATTGCTCACTGATTATTAAGGTAGGTTATCAAGAATAAAACTATTGATAACCTTATGTTAAGAAAAATATTTCCCCCTTCTCCGTCGCTGTTCTAACTTTTATCGTCGGAGATAAATCTCAAATTCTAATTTTGATATCTTCGTTTAACACTCCAATGCGAAATTAAAATTGTCGCATAACATCGCTGATTAAACGAAATTGTTTCAGAACAAAATTAAAAGATAGAATGAATTAATAATAACTTATTTTTGTCCGAATACCACTATCTGTGATTTTCGGATTATTTCCTTGAGGCAAATAAATTGTAATATCCACCCCGCTTACGATTATTTCGTCGATTGGTGTGTTCTCTTTTATTGTAATTGTGTTTCGAACACCACTTATTACTAATTTAATCGGAGTGGTATCTGAAATCTCTTGGCTTTTATCAACTCCGCTGATAGTAATTGTCTTAACTGAATTTGAATTTCCAGCGTAGTTGTTATCATAGTTAGAATTCCCTTGATTTTCATTTGAATTTAGATTCTGATTATTTGTTCCAATAAGAACTATTGCGACAATGAAAATCAATATTAGAACAACTATGATAATCGGTGTCCAAGAGATATTCTTTGATTTATTTGCCATATCTATCAGTTACATTAATTCATTTAAATAATTATCGTTGTTCTTACGCAACTACGATATCAAAGAATTTTCGAAAGTGAAAATACTCTTCGGAATTTTTTTGCTTCGCAAAAAACCACTTGCAGTTATTCCTCGTCCTCGCCGTTGGCTCGGATTTCTTAACAGCGATTAAGCGGTTCCAAAACATTGCAAATTTTTCCACCAAAATTTCTCAACAGAAACTTCCCCCAATTTCGAAAAAATCCTAAACATTGCGCGTGTATTGAACTTCCTTTTCTTTTGGTTTTGCATGAGGGTGCCAACATTCTCTTGTAGGCATTCCGTCAATAAACAAAGAGTGTCCTGAATATTTACAAGTAGTTTTTCTGAATTCAGGAGAGCAACATTTTACAGTGTTATCTCCTTGAGGGATGTATTGAATAAGTTCTCCCTTGCAACCTTCAGTTTTTTCTTCTAAGTTTTCCATAAAATATCATATTTTTGAAGTTTAAATTATTTTCAGTATTAATTCTTAAAAAATTCAGACAACGAATATCTTTTATGAAGTTTTTCTTTAAGCGAGACGGGAACAAAATTTTTAGGATATTCTTTCATTAAAGTTTCTAGAATTTTTTTGCGCGTTTCTTTAAACGAGGTTTTCGCAGTTTCAAAAGATTTTTCCATTTCTGTATAATCCAAAAAATTTTCATTTAAATTTTTTTTAGACATCAATTTTTTAAATTCTTCAACATAATTTATATTTTTATTATAAACATCGTCGTGAATTATCACATTGCTTTTTTCAAGTTCCACAAGATTATATAGTATTTCTATCCCAACTGGTTTTTCCAAATACCCCTTTTTTATTTCAGGGCAAATTAAGTCATATAATTTTAACATATCATTCATGCCAACTCTCAAACATCCATTTGAAGCAGGAGTCCCGATAGTAAATTCATCTGTTGTTGAATGAATTACAAAACGATCCCAAATTTTTTTGCTGGATTTTTCTTTTATTTTTAGTCCAAGCCCGCGCATATTTTTGTACGGCATTTTGTATCCCCTGCGATTTCCTTTTTCATCAAAAGTATTTGTCCATCGTATCACGTCGCCCTTTTTTGAATGAGTTTGCGGATAATCTTTTCCATATCTAAAAAGAACGCCATCCCTTTTCTCGTCGACAATTCCCTCTCCGACAGGAGTTTCTCTTCTTCCGGCAAACCCCCTTCCAATAGCAATAGGAAAATCGTAAATTTCTTTGTCAGAACATATCAATTTTAAATTATACGACGGAAGATTCACAATAATTTTCTGTTCATCAGAAGGAAAAATATTTTCTGGAACCAATAAATCAAAAGCGCATGCTGAAACCCAAAATAAAAAATCTCTTCTTGTATACCTCATTAAAATATATAGTTAAATTATATTAAAAAGTTTGTTGTGATTTTGAGAAGTTATTAACGAGGGATTTTTGGGTTAAGCTATGCAAAGTAATTCTGAATTTGGAATTTTTTGTGTGACTCTTTCAAAAATTATTGGTTTATATTCTGTTTTTTGATTTCTTATGATCATACCAAAAGTAAGATTTATCTGGATTAACCCATTCTTAATTTTTGATTGCATTTTAAAATTTTTTACCCTATGTAGATTTTCTTTAGAAATATCAAAAAATGTGGAAGCATTAAATACTTGCAAACCCACAATGAAATCTTCTTCATCAAAATCAATCACTAAATTATTTAATTCAATTGAATATGCATACTCCCTATCTTTAACTTTAAAGAAAAAAATATCATTTTTAAGATCATAATCATAATCCCCCACCTTGTTTAGAAATTTATCCATTTTTTATATTTGCTTCTTGTTCCTTATTTAAAATATAAAATGTAACTATATAAACTTTATTAGTTAATAAACCCAAAACTATCTTTAATATCTTGTTTTCTTTCCATATGTAAATTGGGACATAGTTATCATTATTTTGTATACCAACCTCAATAGGTTTTTCGTTGAATATTATATTTTTTAATACTTCTTCAGTATATATCTTTCTTTGCTTTTGACTAAGTCTAAAAAATGTATGGGCAGTAGATTCTATGTTATCATATCCATATTCCTTTATTTTTCTTAAGAAAGTTGAAACCTTTAATTTCTCTTTTAGTTTATGTTCATCAAACATTATTTTTTATAGAAATTATACTATTTAAAATTTATCAAACGAAATAAGCAGTGGAAAAATTTCCCCGACGTCAAAGTCAGTAAATATTATTTCTATAACATAATACAATAAGGCTTTCGTTTGATTCAATAATTCACTCGCGAACGAATGACTTTTTGAATTAACAAAAACCAAAATAAGGCTTTTAGTAGTTATATGCTGAAATTCTCGCCGAAGCTTGAATCTTACACACTAACTCTATCAACGCGATCTTCTTTCGCGGCCTTAGTTGTCTCGTTTTGCGGATGGCTTCGAGCTTAGATGCATTCAGCTCTTATCCATACAATGCGTAGCTATGCAGC
>CAYHMF010000035.1:0-9220 GCA_964357655.1 Candidatus Woesearchaeota archaeon
TTTGCGGGGTTCAATTCAACCCCACATTAAAATGTGGAGATTTCTTTTTAGTTAAAATCAAATTGCACTCCTCGCACCGCTCGTCGTTAAATCTGCAAATGAATGTAAGTGGTAAATCACCTTCGGTGAGAAACTTTTAAATGGGAATATCGCGATAACTTGACAATAAAAGTCTATTAATTAAATTTTATTCAACCTGCGAAGAATGAGCAGTAATTTTTTCTTGTATGACTAAAAAACTAATTCAAAACTTGTCTAACTTTCTTTTGCATTTCTAATTCTAATGCTAATTTCTTTTTCTTCATATCTTCTTCGTGGTCTTGAATGTTTTTCTTTAATTTCAATTCATATTCATTACGAAGTTGATTTCTGATAGCTTTTTCTTTAGATATAATTTCTTTAACAAGTTTTCTGTGAAAATCCTCTGAAAGTTTATTCTTTGTTTTCTGAATATCAGATGCAAATTTTTCTTTTGATTTCTGAACACTAAGCTCTTCCTTTTTAGCAAGAGACGATTTTAATCTATCCAAGAAAGTTTCTTTTTCCTGAAGTTTCCTTAACTCTCTCACTTTTTCACTCTCTGCATTCTGTTTAAAAGTTAGTTTTGATTTCTCGAATAATTTTTCTTTTTCCTGAAGTTTCCTTAACTCTCTCGCTTTTTCACTCTCTGCATTCTGTTTGAAAGAGGATTTTAATTTATCCAAGAAAGTTTCTTTGCCCTGAAGTTTCCTTAACTCTCTCGCTTTTTCATTCACTGCTTGCCGTTTAAATCTTTGTTTTTCATCTTCAACTCTTTGCTTAAACCTTTTTTTGTCGCTCTCAAAACTATTTTTAAGTTTTTGTCTGCTTCTTTCAAGACTTTCATGAGCATGTTCACTCAATTCAGCGACATATTTTTTCCCCAACCTAATTTTTTCCGAATCTAATCTTTTTCTGAGTTCAGTGTTAAACTTTTCGGAAATTTCTTTTCGAAGATCTTTTTGAACTTTTAAATTATATTTTTTTTCAAAGTCACTTTCAATTTTCTTTTTTCTTTCATTAAATTCTCTGACCAAATCTGCATATTTATCATGATACTTTTGTTCTCTTTTTTGCAAATCAACTTTAAGGGTATCTTCAATTTCATTTTCTCTATTCTTAATTCTATTTGAAAGAGAAGTTTTTATATCATTCAAAAAGGCATTAAAATCTGTATCCACCAAGGTTCCAACATCAGAATCAATTGGAACTTTTTTCCTCTTCGACGCGTCAACCTTTTTTTCTAACTTCTGAATTTCTTCCTTTAATTCAGATACCCCTCTTTTTCTTGCAAGTTGCTTAATATCTTCTCTTAATTCTGGAATATCTTCTTTAATCTCTTTGATATCCTTTTTTAAAACACTTTTTCTTTTTTTCTTTGGGGAATATTTTTTATTTATTTTTAATCTTAAAGTTTTTACTGCCCTTTCAATATTTGGAATCTCAGAAACAGTTTTTAATTTTACACGAATTTCCTTATCATCTTCGTTAAACCCTCTAGTATCCAATGAATCAAGCTCTTTTTTTAATTCGTTTAATCTTTGAATTCCAAATTTAAAAGCTTCGAAATCTCGTCGGCTTACAGAAGATTTTTCCCCCCCAGAAATCCTTCTTTTTTTGGATGCCAAATGATGCTTTTTAACTTTAACTCCTTTATACTTCACCACTCTTTTTCTTTTTTTAATCACCATCTTCTCTTTTTATATAGTATTTTTTATTTTTATACCTTTCTATTTACTTAAAAAACTTGTATCATATCCCTTGCTTTTCAAATTCTTTAATTGTTTTTCAATACTTTTACCAGTTATTTTCTTCATCTCTTTTTCTTCATCCCCAAACATTTTATAACCTTGCTTGTTCCAATCATGAATTTTCTTTTTTATCTCGTCTTTCTTTCCCTGCTTCTTTAATTTCATTATAATCCTCTTTTGAATTTTTTGCTTTTTCCTAATTTTTTTGACAATCTTTTTCTTAATTTTTTCAAGTTTCTTTATTTTCTCTTTTCTCTTCACCGGACTTTTTATTTTCTTAACTTCTACTTTACAAACTTTAACCAATTCCATCTGTTTCTGCAGTTCTCTATTCTGCCGTTTTCTTAATTCTATAAACAATTCATCTCTTGCTTGCATAAAATAAAAAAACAGAATTAACACTCCAAAAACAAAAAGAACTATTATTAAAATAAAAAATTTAAGACTGCCAGAAAAAACTTCCCCTGATTTTTCAGAAACTGCGAAAAAGTACCCTGATTTTGTCTTTATGCCGTTGTATTCAATCATTGTTTCAAATAAATAATCTCCATAGCCCCAATCTTTAGGGATATCGATAATTTGAGTAATTTCTCCGTCGACTACCAAACTTCCTTTATCAGACCATAATATTTCACCAAAACTATCTTTAATAAGAAACTCTCCATTAATTGTCTTAAGATTAGCTTCTCCAATTTCAAATACTTTAATTTCAAATCCAAATTTTCCTCCAGGATAAACTTCATCATATTTTGGAATTACTTTTTGGATTATCGCAAAAACTTGGTTCGAATTTTCAACAGACAAAATAACAGGAATCTCTTTTTTAATCAATTCCCCTTCAATAATTAATTTTCCTAAATAAATTTCTACAACTCCTTTAGAATCCTTGAAATTTATTTTTAAATCCTTACTCTCACCTGGGCCCAAACTAAATTCATTTTCGTCGATAAATCCTATCCCATTAAAATCATTAAAAGAAATTTTAAAACTCTGGAAAGTGTCTTTATTATTAGTTATTTTCACCACGGTGCTTCCTTCCCCTTCCAAAGGAATATTCAATCTTAATAAAGAAGTTTTTACAGAGAAATATTTTTGCTGGGAATAGTTATAACTTCCAATTCCTAAAACTATAATAAAAATAATTGCTAAAACAACTATTATTTTCGTTCTTTTTTTAATCACCATTTTTAAGAGTCTACTTTTTCTTTAAATGTCTTGTAGCTTTTTTATATCTTTTGATTGTCATGTAAATCACAATCGCTACCATTATCAAGAGTAACGCGAGAGAAAGCATTAAAATTTCATTTATATCTAATTCAAGTTTATCTTTAATCTTGAATTGCGAACTTGCCACGGCAACTCCGTCGGGATAAATCAATTCAACACCAAGAACATAATCTCCAGATTTAAGTTCGTCTGTGAAAATTTCCTTATCTAATTTTTTCTGCTCCTCGACGGCAATTGTTTCAGATTCTGCCCAGTAAGTATTCCCGCTAAAATCCTTGATAACATAATTAAGAGTTACATCCATTTTATTCTTCAACCCCATCTGAATTAAATCTATCTGAACATTCAAGTTTTTACCAACATTCAAAATTTTCATATTTTTTGGGAGTGTCAAAATAATATCGAACAATCCTTTCTCAGTTCTTACATTAATTATCACAAGGACTTCTTTTTTCAAATTTCCAGAACTAACAATTATTTTTCCTGTGTAAACTCCTGGCTCTCTTGGAGAATGTATTTCAAATTCAATTTTCTTTGTTCCCTTCGAGTCAATGACAAAACTACTTTCATCGAAGACAATAATTTCGTCGAGAACTTCAACACTTACATCAAAGTTTTTCTCCTCGTCTTCTAAATTATCGATAGTTATACTTCCAAAATCAATTCTACGAAGTTCAATTGTCTTCTCAAAATTTTCTGGAGTCACACTAAATCCTAGTCCTTCGTAAGGTGGAATCACTGCTGCACTTCCTCCTCCTCCGCCTCCTCCAGTCGTCGTGGTTGTCGTCGGAGTTGTTACGGGGGTTTCTTCTGCAGAATAAACGCTGAACTGCGTTACATTAAATATTAAATTCCCCCCAGTATAACTTATTTCTGTGCAAATTGTCGACGGGCAAACAGAACCATCTCTTAAAATTCTCGGGTCTGTGAAACTCAAATTATAAAGAGTTAATCTTGCCGAAACATTCAAGGCAGGCAACGCGCTCGAATTAATCTCAATTCTATTATTTGAAATATTTACATACTCATCTATGTTTGTTCCATTGCTTAAATCAACAGATACAGAGAAATTAATAAGCCCGTAATTCGCATCCTCTATTAACAAGTTTGTAATGTTTGAAACATTTACATTTTCAAGATTTGTTGTTTGTCCTGAGAAATTAGTTGCTGTAATTACTGCAAATTCTCTTAAAGAAGTTCCATTAATATTATTCGACGAATCAGTGCAATTCACACTCCAGTTGTAAGCCCCAACAACAAGATTATTCAAAGTGAAATTCTGCACCACGCTTTTTGTTATCGAAGTGTTTGTCTGATTCACAACTCCGCCAAATATCAGTGAACAATTATTCACATTGTTAGTATCAGTTACATTATAATTAAACACGACATTTCCGTCGCTGTCTCCAGAATCATTCGCAGGGGAAATTTGAGTTATTGCGGGGGAAGTTGTATCGATCGTAACGCTTCTCTGCTCTGTCTTATTTGTGTTTCCTCCGACGTCAATTGTGTAAGCAGTATAATTGTAACTTCCTTCGCTTAATCCTGTAAAGTTGTTGTATAATTTATATAACCCTGCATTATATGTTGCATTAATTTCAGCTGGAGTCAAAGCCCTGTTGAACATCATTACTTCATCGATTGAGCCGTTGAAGAACTGTCGTACTCCCCTATCTGAACCTATAAACAAATTTTTATTGGTTATTGAAAGAGAGTATGTTACGCTTGGTGGACTAGCTATACCATCTAAGTATAATACTCCTTTTGTTCCATTAAAAGTTCCAAGAACATGGTGCCACGAGTTAGTTGTTGAACTTAAAAAAGCAAAAGAAGCTCTTTGAGTGTACCCATCCCCAAAAAAATGTAATTCATCCCCCCTGTAATAAATTCCAAAACCATCATCCATATTAGTTGTCTTTACAAGTAAAGTATCCCAATTTGTAAGAGTCTTAGCATTAAACCACATTGAGATAGTCATATTCCCACTAAGATTTATACTATCGGAATGAGATATATTTATAACATCATTCACCCCATCAAACTCCAACGCTTTTCCCCTTATTCCCTGAACAGATGTGTTAGTTGAATGTCCTATTAAACTTCCATTATTTCCATATGTCGAATTATCCCAAACATATCCACTACTATTCATTGAATCAAAACTCCAATAACCAACTAAACTTCTGTTCCAGTCAATCCAAGCCGAGTGATTATTTGTATCTGAAGTTGAAACATTTACATAAACTGATGTTGCTGATTGAGCTGATGCATTTGCAGGTGTTGGAGAAGTGAAATTAATTTGAGGAACAATTGTATCATTAACACTGAAATTGTTTGTTGTCGACGCTGAACTTCCGGCAGTATCATTCGCCCACAAAGAAATATTATAAATTCCTATTACAGATAAATTTGCAGGGGAGGTTAAATTAACACTTCCGTTGTTTGCTGTTGAACTAAATAATAAAGAACTATTTGGATAAGTTATATTGAACACGACGCTTCCGATATTTGAATCTGTTGCTGTCCAATTTATATTTATTGTTCCACTTCCGAATTCAACCCAAGTAGAAACATTTTTTCCGATAGTTAATGTTGGGAAAGTTGTATCAACATTAAATTCCCACATCGCTGAAACATTGCTGTTCCCTACTTCATCAGTTGCATTAACTTTCCAATAATATTTTCCTTCTCCTAATCTATAATGGTTTAGAATTTCATCTGCTGAAAGGCTTCTGTTCCAGATTGCTACTTCATCAATATAACCATCAAAAGTAAAGGAGAGGGGATTATTATTCCCTATCTTTTTTATAGTAGATGCATCGCTGACATATGTTCCGCTTCCATCTGCACTGGCTTGATAACTGGTCTCAACACCATTAACATAAATATGGATACTGGAAGAAGAGGTTGAGCCATTCCATGTTGCAACAAGATGGTTCCATGCATTAAGAGTTATTGCATTATTAGACGTCAATCTATACAAATCTGTACTGCTATAATCTATTAAAAATACAAAAGCATTAGTTCCACCAAAATAAAATGCAGAGGTAGGTTTCCTGAAAAAGACAACTCCGTTATTGGCTTCTCCCATAGAAAAAGGATATATCCATGCTATGTAAGTCACATTCATCAAGTCATTAACAGAGTTATCATTTCCAATTTCAATTGCATCATTAATTTTATCAAATTGATATGCTCCTGCAAATTTTCCACCTGTTACATTCCAAGCAGGACAAGTTGTCCCTGAACAATTTCCATTATTCCCCTTTCCACTAAAGTCATAAACATTTGTGCTGTTTTCTCCAAACTCACTTAAATTATCAAAATGATATAACGCAACTAAACCTTGCGACGAGGGTTTAACAGGCAAAGCAGTTAAATTATAAACCACATTGGAATTATTTTGAACATTTTGTTGAATGTAAACCAAACCTTCAGAATCGTTCAAACCATTTGAATTGTTGTTTGCGTAAATATATACTGTCATGTTTGTCTGAGAAGTATTTACATAAGAAATCGTCGAATTCAAAAGAGCAAAGTTATTTGTGGTAAATGAATTATTTGCAGGGGCGTTTAGAGTTATATTCATCGCTGTCGCAGGATCAACAATATAATCAAACTCCACACTTCCATTAACAACTCTCAAGTCAAATACATCTTGGGTTCCATTTAAATTAGTCAAATAAACTTTATACCATCCTGATTGAGAGATGCTCGCAAATCTGGCTATTTCATTATCACTATCTTTTGAAAATACTGCTATTTCTGCACTTTCATTTAGTTGATAATCTGCAAGCCATCCGTATCCTTGATTGTTAATAGATGAAATAAGAGAATCAAGTTCATTTTGAAGTTCATCATTTGATTGCGAAATAACAAAACCAGTGATTGCCATAACCATTAATATTATAATTATGCTTCTTGATTTTCTTTTACATATCATTTTATTTCCTCTCTTAAAATTTCTTTAACTTTACTGATAAAATTAATAGATTTCAAACGCAATTCTTCAACTTCTTTTTTATCAAAACTGCAATCGCTTGCATATGTGGAACTCTCTCTTTTATTTTTAACCTGAACATAAAATAACAAATCCTGATAATCCAAAAAAAACTTATTAATAAGTTTAATATCTTCCTTGCTTATCCCTTCGCCATAATATTCTTTTATTAAAATGCAAAGAGTCGCATCATGATTTTTTGAAAAAACCCCCTTTGCAATTATCAATGCTAAAGTGGCGTGATAAACTGCATAATAACAACCAGTTATGCACCAATCAAAATAACCAATCTTAAGATTATCGAAGACAAATTCTAAATTATGCTCTGCTTTTTCAATATGTCCTTTAATTTCGCTTTTATCACTTGTTTTTCTTATTAATCTCTTTTTTTCATAATCTTTAATTCTTTTATTTAACAAACTTGAATCTTCAATAAACTTATTTAAATTTAAGATGTTCATTGCAACACCTCCGAATAATATTTTAAATGATTAGTTAAAGGATACCCCGAATTTATCGCAGATTGCATAACTTTATCTTCCTCTAATTTTATTTCTTTAAGAAAATTTGAATAAGTCATTTGCAAGCAATTTATCCTTAACCCGGTCTGTGATTCTGCATAATCTTCTGCACTTTTTGTTTTTATTTTATTATTCACAACTAAGAATAAATCAATATCGGAATTTTTGACGAAATCCCCTTTTGCTGTTGAACCAAATAAAATGACAATTATTGGCTGTTCATTTAACTCTTTTAAAAAGTAAAGTGTTGCATTCTTTCTTATAATAGGCAATTGGTTAAATCTCTCAATATCAAACAGAGAAAGCAGGCCAAAGGTTAAAGAATTCTTTTCTAAGAAATATTTTTTAAGGTTGCCTTCTTTTATTGAATTAAGAATTTGGTCTTTTTGCAAATTATTCAAAAATATGGATGCACTATTCTCATTAAGTTTTGTTTGCCTTGAAATATTTCTTAAATGAAATTTTGCATGCTTATCAGCATAAAAAAGTCGCATTATTTTCTCATAGCCTGATTTTAATATTGTTTTCATTTTTTAAACAATCGTTTCATATATTTAAACATTTTCATCCCAATTGCCCCCTTATTTCATCTATTCTTTTTTTATTTTGATAGACACTGCACGGAACTTCGATTCCATTTATTATAACAGAATTGTTAGCAGAATTACAACTCTTAGTTGCTCTTGCATACAAAGTTATATCTCTCGTGTTATCCAATGGAATTTCAAATGTAACTCTAACATATTCTGGCCCACCAGGGCCATGTCCATACGTGGACCCGTCGCTGATTGTCTCACTCCAATTTCCATCAAGTGTTTTTACCTCTTCATAAATATCTGAAATAAAAGTTCTGTTGGAGTCAAGATGTTCTGCTTTTATTATTTCAATAATTAATTGATAAGATTGATTACTCAAATGCGGAACAATCCATTCAATATAATCAATCAAAGAATTATTATTTGTATCATAAGCGTCGAAACTTGTTAAATTTTTTGTTCCATTAATAATATGATACAATCTAATTGAATTAACAGCGTCGGCAGAAACTTCTTTCGGCAATTCTGTGAAAGCTAAAACATTTTCATAATGAACTTCTTCTGGTCCTGAAATAATAATATTTTTTCCGTTGGAAGTGTTAGGCTCACCAGAGTCATCCCCGAGAGGGGACTCGAATGCAACTGGCGCGGGGGTTTCATAATTAATTTCAAAATTAGTTGCATTCTCCTCGATAATTACTTGCGTGGTTTCTGATGTTTCCTGAACATCTATAACTTTTCCAGTCATTCCAAAAAATTTCTTGAAAAATTCCAGAATTCTTGATTTTGGAGGATTGTTCAAATTAATTTCTGCAGAAACTTTTCCAGAAATAACTTGTGCAGTGATGGGAATGTGTGATTGTTCAATTGCTTCACTCTGCACTTCGCTAATATTATTAATTATTCCTTCTACCAATTCTTCTTTAACTCCTTTGCCCACGAATTCCGTGTCGCCGGGCACACCGAGCGGTGCAACTATTTTATAAACAGTTATATTCTCGGAATCTTTTGGAAGTTCGATCATAAAATTGTCTTGCTCTTTATCTAATTTGATTTCCTTTTTCCATTTAACTGGTTTTCCGACGACAGCACCAAACTGCGTCGTATTGATACTCATATTCCCAATTTCAGTTATGTTGGAAATTGTTTCGTTCATCAAAGTTTCGT
>CAYHMF010000036.1:0-8888 GCA_964357655.1 Candidatus Woesearchaeota archaeon
CGAATACAACCACAACTAAAATCAGCGTCGTGATAACTTCTGATAGTCCTCTTTTCATTAAAGTTATAAGCTAGTTGGGTATTTTAAATCTTTAGAATATATTTTCCTAATCCAATTCCCCAGTCCATTGTTCCATTTCAGGAACATTAACATCCAAACCTTTTGCTTTTACATAACCTCTTGCAAGCAAGTAGAAAATTAATCCAAGACTTTTCGCACTTTTGTTGTTTCCAATAACAATTTGTTCAGAACCCCTCGGGAAATTGTTCGTGTCACAAATCATTAAGATTTTTTTGTTAACTCTCATTGTATCGTTAAGTGCGTTTTTGTCAAGCCATGAATCAATTACAATAGTCATTTCATTTTCAAAAAAGTCAGGAAGTTTTATGTTTGTCAAAATTCCTGCAGGATATTTTTTTGTGAAAACTCTTATCCCTGTAACTTCTGAAAATTTTTGAGCGGCGTGCCATCCAGCTTGTCTTTTGCATACGAGAATTACTTCTTCAGGGTTAAACTTAGAAAGAAATTCAATTCCTTCTTTCAATTTCTCGTCGATTAAATCAGTATTAAAAATAGCCAAGCCATCTGCACGTCGTCTATAAACAAATGGTTTCATTTTCGGTGTCACCACTTTTGTTCCAAGATAAATTCCAACTTTAACATAATCTTCCAGTGGAATCAACATGTCCGCTCTTTTTTTAGCTCTAACTTGTTCCTTAAGGTCTTCGGTGCTTATTCCCCCGATAGAAACTTTTTCCTTAAGTTTTTTAACTTTTTCCAGAAGTTCTTTTTTCTTTTCTTCTAATGATTTTGCTTCCGGAGAACCATCCATTGATTCTGCCTCCGCAGATTTTTCCAATTCCTTTCCTTCAAGTTCCTGAACATCTTCATTTTGCTTTTTTACTCTATGCGAAGCGACTGTGTCGGCGAGCGTCCGAACTTGTTCGGTGTTGGAAACACTATGCGAAGCGACTGTGTCGGCGAGCGTCCGAACTTGTTCGGTGTTGGAAACACTATGCAAATCACTGCGTGGATTTGTATTCGACGAAGTCGATATATTATGCGAAGCGACTGTATTTATGCCCTTTAGGGTATTCGGCGAGTGTTCAATAGTTTTATCAACTTTTTCTTTAGCCATAGGAATTCAGAGAAAAATATGTTTTTAAAGGTTTCTTAGATGATTTTCAATCTCAATTAACCTCTCAATCTTTGCTTCACGCTCTTTTCCAGTAATCCCGCATTTAAAAAAATCTGCTTCAAAACCAAAAGCCAAATCCGCGAGAATCGTTTCTGTCGTCTCTCCGCTTCTATGTGAGAAGACAATTTTAATATTATTTTTTTTCGCCATTTCGCAAACTCTCTTGACTTCAAGAAGAGAACCGCACTGATTTGGTTTAACAATAATTGCGTTAATGCTTTTCATTGTTATTGCTTTGTCAAATCTTTCGGAATTAGTAACAGTCAAATCATCTCCAACAATTAAACTATTCGGAAATTTTTTAGTTAATTTAGAGAAAGATTCAAAATCCTCCTCATCAAAAGGGTCTTCCACATAAAACAAATTAAAATTTTTAATTAAGTTGCTTAAGTATCCAAGTTGCTCTTCGTCTATTCTGTCTAATTTTGGGTTGAGGTAATGATATTTTTTTCTTTTATAAAAACTTGATGCCGCAATATCTACTCCGAGAGGAAGATTCAATTCTCCAAGCAAATCAAAAATTTCTTTTTCATTTAATTCAGTCATCCACGCATCCTCATCATTTTTTTTATTCTTGAAATTTTTTTCTTTTTCTTTCAGAAATTGCTCTGTTTGTTTTTTGGAATTTTTATTTACTTCCCAATTTTCTTTCACACTTTTTTTATTTGGAACCAAAAGAAATTCCTGAAAGTCTGGACGTTTACCCCCAAGTTCAGAATGTTTTCCTCCACCGACGCAATTACCAACTAATCGTGGAGAATGTTTTGCTTTTGGATTTATTAATTCCCAAATTTGTTTTTTTTGTTCCTTTGCTAACGCTTTCAAAACGCAAGATTCCAATGCGAGTAAAGTATTTCCACCAATATGCCCCTCGACGATATCTTCAATTCTTCTCAAATCATCAAATTTTTCAATAATCTCATCAGAAAAATAATCGTCGAATTTCTTCAATGATTTAATATCTTCCCCCAAATTTTTTTTATAAATTTTAACTTCATATTTTCCTGTTGATTTCCCGCTCGGCGAACTTGCAGAAAAATCCCCAACATTTGTTTTTATAGAAACCTGAACTGTTTTTTCTTTCCGAGAATCCAAAATGGCTTTCGCCGAAACCCCTTTAATTATCATTAAAATCATAGAATTATTTTAGATTTATATAGATTTGGGATTTTCCATTCTTCAAAATCAATCAAATATATCTTATCCTTTTTCTTAGAATACATTGCATTTATGCTAGAAGAATCTTTTAGATTAAATCCCAATATTTCAGCTCTAATTTGCTCTCGCTTCAATAATTCCAAGGCACGCTCATAATGTTTTTTATCCTCTTTCAAACTATTAATTATATCCCCCTCGATATATTCCATCACAAATGCCGAATAGATTCCTCCTTTTTTCATGGCACAAAATGTTTCCGGAAAAGGCAATTCAAATATTCCAAGTGGTTTTGGAGAGGATATTCCCTCGAGATGAATAATTTTTTGTTTTTCGCATTCTTCTTCAAGAGAAATTTTTGTTCGATTCGTAAATTTTGCAACAAAGTTATTAGAAATTCTATAAACATTAAATCTTTCTCCGCTAGTATTTTCAAATGCATTCCAAAGGATTTCTTCATTAATTTTTTTAATCATAATCTTAGAATAAATAGACTATTTTTTAAGATTAATTATGTTAAACTATTCTTCAGCAACAATTTCTTCTTCGACAATTTCTAATTCATCTTCAGGAGTTGCAAGTTCCATAATTTCCCCTTCCTTTGCGATTTCTCCTTCCTCGTCTGATTCTTTTTCTTCAAGTGTTTTATCGCTAACTTTTGGCTCTTTAATTCTTCTTAATTTTTCTTCCTTTCTTGCTGGAAGCGGTTTTTTAATTGATATCGGAAGAATGTCAGATTTAAGTTCAATTTCAGCAATTTTTAAGGCGTCATAATTTACTTTTTCTAAATCTTCTTGGCTAATTTTTATTAAAAGTGGAGCATTCATTGCGATTTGCAAAGCTCTAGCTCCTAAAATTCTTGCAGTTTCATATTTTGAAAATTGATCTGATTTCATTTCAATAACTTCTCCAATTTCTTGGAAATATCCTTTTCTACTTTTTCTATTAAATCTAAAATCTTTTTAAACTCTTCTACTTCCAATTCTTTCGACTCTCCTTTTTGCATCGAGCTAACTACTCCATTCGAACTGCCAATAGTAACTCTTGTTTCACTTAAATCTTCTTCTTCTCTTGTAGGGTCAACAATTAAACTATTCCCGATTTTATGAATAGTTAATGAAATTGGAATTTCTTTTGATAATGGAAGAGGATTATCAGTTAATTCCCCAAAAAGAACTTTTTCTGTTTTCTCGTCGTATTTTGGAATTTTAGCAAGTTTCAACGCCGCAACTGCTCCCAATCCAGCAGCATCAAGAAGATTACCGTCGTCGTTAATAGAATAAATATCTACAAAAACTGTCCAAACTTTTTCACCTTTTTTTATGCATAATTTATCAAATTGTATGAATTTGCTTTCACGAATTCCTCTGTCAATAACTCTTCCAATTTCAATTGCTTGGAATTTTGGAGGCCCAATTTCAAATCTCGGCGAACTCAATGGAAGCAATTCCGCTGTGACCATAAGGTTTCCGTCGTCAGGAGAATCTGCATAAGGTTCAGAAACTCCCATTTTAACTCCGACGACAACTTCTGTATTTCCAAGTCTGACTCTTGCACTTCCCTCTGCATTTTTAGAAACACCGGGTTCTATAATAATTTCCCTGAACTCTTCAAGTTTTCGACCATCAAATCTTTTTCCTTCTTTCAAATATTCTCTTATTCTATCTCCAGTTAATTTAGATGTTTCAATCATTTTTTATTTTGCAGTAATTTAATTATTCCTTCGTTTTGGTCATAGATTGCCCCTTGCATACGACAAATAGAATCCACATCTTTTGGTAATAGATTATAATCTTCAATACCATTAGGATTTCTTTTATAATTTTCTTCAGCGTCGTCCATAAACTTCTGAGCATCTCTTAAATTTTCATCTATATTTTTTGTCATTTTATTAATCTCTTGTAATTATATCCTTTAATTTTTTAAATAATTTTGTTGTAATATATTTTTCTCCTTCTATCTTTTTATCAGCATAATATTTTAAATCCCAATCTATTCCATAATGTTCTATATATCCTAATTTTTCATTTATTTCGTCTAATTTATTCATTTTATATAATCTCCCGAACTTCAGTAATTATACTATAGTCTTTATTTGGATAATTATTATTTGCTAATAAAATTAATTCTTTATATGCTTCATGAAGCGTGTTTATACCAACCCTTCCAAGATTATTAACATCCCACTTAATTGTCTTGTAAGAATCAATTTTTTCTTTATTTATATTATCCATCTTTCCTTCTAATTTATTTATTTCTTTACCTTCAACTAATAGTCCTAATTGTACTTTTTTCATTTTATTTTTCTCCAACCTCTTTCAATGCTTTCTTTTGAACTTCATAAATTTTTTTTATCGCTTTGCTCGCCAAGTCAACAGCTTCTTTTAATTGTTTTATTGTGATTTTTCCGTCTGCTTGAATGTGCGTCATTTTTCCGTCGCCAGTCATTGTTATTGGAATATCTGTCGCGCCTTCTCCTTCTTCCCAATCTTCTTCATGCTTATTCACGTCGACAACAAGTTGTTTGTCAAGCTTTCCGATAGAAACACTTGAAACAAGATTATTCATAGGAATTCCAGCGTGCGCCAATGCAAGAGCTGCAGCGTTGATTCCAGCGCATCTCGTCGACGCGTTCGCCTGTAAAATATTAATATGAACGTCGATAACCATTCCAGGATAATCATTAATCATCACAACAGGTTCCAACGCCCATTTAGTTATCTCGCTTATTTCAGTGCTTCTTCTACTCGGTCCTGGGCGAATTCTGTCTGTAACTGAAAAACTTAGCATATTATAATTGCATCTTAATGTTCCTTTTGCCGGGTTTCTTTGATTTTTTGGATGGTGTTCTTTTGGGCCATAAACCGCCGCGATTGCAACAGTGTCTCCGAAAGAAAACATTGCACTTCCATTTGCATTCGGGATAATTCCAACTTTCGCTTTCATTGGTCGTATCTCGTCAACTTTTCTTCCGTCAGGTCTTTTGAATTCTTTTGCCATTTTAATATTTTATTTATTTCCCTCCAAAATTAGATTTATTCCGTCGGTAATTTCCATTGGTAAATCAATTGCATTTAAAGTATTATTGTCCCATTTAATTCTCGCCAATCCTTCATCTCCTAAATAATAACAAGTAAATGAACTGCCATAGTAAATTAATCTATTTGTTTTATCGTTCTTTAAATATTCGCTTACTTTAAATGCGTTTTCTCTGTTGTCTAAATCAACCCAGTAACCCATTATTTCTTTCCTCCTTGTTCTTTAAACCATTTCTGAACTTCTTCGGTTAAGCCAGATAAATATGATTTTTCTGTTACAAACATAATTGCCTTTTTTGCGAATAATTCACGTTCCACACTATCCCCGCTTATCCAAATCAATCCGTTTTGTCCGACAGTAATGTTACAATTTGTTTCTTCTTTTATCAAGCTTATCATACTCCCTTCTTTTCCAATTACTCTTGGAACTTTATGGGGGTTTATTTCAAGAATCATTCCGTCGTCAATTCTTCCAAGCCCTCTTGATTTCAAAGTCAAATCAATTCCTCTTTTGTTAATGCTCCAAATTTTTGCAACAACCATATCTCCGACATCCATTACTTCGTCCAATGCGTCTTTGTTAACAAATTTTGGAACCTCCATTAAAGATAAAAATGTTCTTTCTGCAGAACCAATATCAATAACCCATCCATTAAAAGTTATCTCTTCAACTTTTCCAATAACAACATTTCCTCGTCGTGGAAGATAAGTTCCTGACAAAGGGATAACTTTCACAAGATTTTTTTGCTCTTCTGCCAAACCAAATCGCAAAGCAATAATCTCGTCGCCTTTCCTTTCTGTTCCTTCGCCTGGTAAGTAATCTGCTCCCTTAAAGATAACTTCTCCAGGTATTATAATTTTTCTTTCTGTCATTTTATTCTTCCTTTATTTCTTCAGTTAATATACTTCCATGTGTCATTGAATTTAATTTATCGTAAAAGTCCATAATCATTCCTGCAGGAATTTTAATCACAACTTCCAAATCCCCGTTGCTCAACCAGTTTTCATTTTCCTTGTACTGGTTTACGACTCCATAAACTTTTCCTGTATGAATTGCGGGGACAGTCACTTTTATAGTTTTCGTTTCAACTTTTATCGGAATAATTCTGCTTATTGCCGAAAGTATTTCAGGAATTTGACTTTCAATAGGAGCATTTTTGATATTTACATGTGCGCTTTCCAATGCTCTTTTAAGTCTTTCAGCAGTGTGAGGATTTCCTGTTTGAGGGTCAATAGCGTTGGTAACTAAAAAATCAACAACCTGTTTGAATTTCTTTTCTTTTTCAGCATCTCTGTGTTCTTGCGTAACAAGAATTTCCCCGCTCTTGACAATTTTCTCGGCGATTGCATTAATATCGTCTGTTCCAAATGCTTTTTTTAGGTCTGATTCAGATGCAACCAATCCCTTTTTGTTGTCGTAAAAAATTCTGTCAATTGCCAAAAAATCAGAAACACTTCCTTTTCCTTTTTTAAAATTCAGCGCAGCATCCATGTCGACAATAATTTCAAAATGCTTTCCTGTTTGTTTTATCCTCGCTGTCGTTTGTGTCATTTTAATTTAATTCAATAAGTTTTACTCCAATATCTTTTTTTATTTTTGATTTAAATGCGTCTCTTTCATTTTTATTCCTATATTCAATCCCCATAATTGTTTTGCCGTCAATTTCTTGGATATATCCCTCAACATTATCTAATCCAAATATGTAACTTTCACTTCCTTCCGTTACCCCACAAATTTCTGTAAATTCAACACCATATTTTTTCTTAATTGACTTTAGAAATTCTCCTTTTCCATTTGTTCCTTCAAGAGTATATCTTTCTTTTTTTGGGAGGTTTCCAAGTTTTTTTACCATGCCCAATTTTTCAGTTATAGATTTATTGGATTTTGTTTCATATACTTTTTCTGCACCTAGTGCTTCAGCAACTTTTTTCGAATCAACTAATCTTTGTGTTAGACCAATATCTCTAATCAGTTTTGTCTTAGGAATAATATTTTTAACTATTTTTTGTGTCATTTTAGATATATTATAGTTTCCAATTTATTTATATTTTTGTTGAGTTCTATCTGTTTGCTATGATCTAATGAGATAGTTCTTACTGAATTTAATGTTCCCCCATCAACCAAAAGGTTTGAAGGATATTTAGTAGATTTGTCTGGCGTTGAAGAATCAAAATAATCATGGTCAGCAACCCCATTTTCGTTACTAGTTATAATTTTACAATATTCTTTAGTCATTTTATTTCCCTAATCTTCTTTTCTAGAAGATCATAATTTTGTTTGTTAATATATTCTACACCAAATCTTGATGCAGTGTTTTTTAAATTATCATCTCCAGAAAATAAAACTATTTTTGCATCTTTATGGTTTGATTTGATAATTTCAATGGCTTCTTTTGCTAAATTTTCAATAATCCCCCTTTTTTTCCTAGGAAATCTCCCATCGATTATATACATGTTAGTTTTATTACATTTAATATTTTCTTTTAATTCGTCTAAACAACTAAGACCCAAATAACCTAAATTTATTTTTCCTTTTGCTTCTTCTAGAAATCCGCAACAAATTTCTCTTGTGTCTGCATAATCTTCAATCTGGATAATATCTAATAATTCATTCATTTTAATTCTTTAATTTTTTCCCCTTCAATCTTTGTTAACTTTTTATCTTTAGTATAAATATAACCCATTTCAAATCTGTTGATGTCGAATTTATTCCCCTGAATTTCTTTAAATATTTCAAGAGCAAGTTTGGTTCCTTCCGCAATTGTGAAACTTTTTTTGTATTTTTCTCTTAATTTTTCCTTTATTTTTTCGTCGTTTTCTCCAAGAGCGTTTGCATAATATGCCATGTAATTTCCACTAATATCGCTTGTGTATAATTCAGGCTTGTCCTGGTTCATTCCAACAATAATTAATGCAGCACCGAATGGGCGTGCCCCCCCGTATTGAGTAAACTGCTGTTTCACATTTGAGATTTCTTTGATTATTAATTCTGGTTCTATTTCAGAATCGTAAGTTACTCTATGTTGCTGTGCCAAAACCTGTGCCCTTTCAATAAGAACTCTCGCGTCTGCCACGATTCCAGCGACGCTCGCGAGGATATGAGAATCAATTTCGTAAATTTTGTTTGCTGATTTTTGGACAACTAATTTGTCTTCAATTCTTTTATCAGCAATTATAAAAACTCCGTCGGAACAAACCATTCCAAGACTCGCGCTACCAAGCCGAACTGTCTTTTGCGCGTATTCTACTTGAAGCAAATGACCTTCTGGCGAGAACATTGTCGCTGTTCTGTCATAACCCATTGCTTGGTGTTGCATATCTGATGAGATATCCATATGTTATTTTTTGATATTTATTTAGAGAATTTATATAATCTGTCGAATCTTTTTCATTTCTCTGTAAATTTTAGAAATAATTGGGATTTATAAAGTTTTTGACTACTCGATACTGTATATTTAACGTCACTTTTATAAAGTAAGTTATCCTCTTTATTAAAA
>CAYHMF010000037.1:0-8597 GCA_964357655.1 Candidatus Woesearchaeota archaeon
ATGTTCCTTATGGAACTACTGACCCCGCTGAAGTTACAAAACTTCAAAATTGGAATCTTGCAATTACTGATGGTTCAGAACCAAATACAACAACTTATGATTATACAAAAAAATTATTGGGTCAGCCAATCAAAGAGAATTCCCCTCAAACCTGGGGTGCTAATTTTGATGGAAACCAACCATTAGGAATAGGAAATGCACCTTTAACTGATACTTTGAATATTGTAGTAAGAGCGAGAGACCCCCCCCCTCCAGAAGAAGGATGGAATTTTTATGCATCAGTTCCTGCTCCTACAATTATTCCAGAACCAAGCCCAATTGCTCTTATGGGTGTTGGTGCAAGTATGTTAGGTGGAATATATTATCTCCAGAAGAAAAGGGAAGAAGATAATTGAGATTTCTGTAAGTTCATAACAATAATGTTTAAATACAATAATTCTTATTCAAAAAATGTATCATGTTTTCTTTTAACCCCAAAGAATTTAAACAATCAAATTTATATCTATATATGAAGATTTTTATTTCCCCTCAAAATTCAATTAGCGAATCTCAAGAAAGAGATTTAAAAATAATTGTTAAATTGGCGGAAAAATTACTAAAAAAAAATAATATAACCATTCCTAAAAAGATTTATTTTTATAATTCATTTGAAAGATTCATTGAGAAAGTTCTTCCAGAAGTAAAAGATTATGGATTTGATGAAGATATTTCAATAGAAATAATAAAATGTGCATTAAATAACGGAACTTATGGAACAATAAACTTTAAGGAAGATTCCATAATTGAAATGAATTTTAACCCATTTAAGGGGGGGGGGTATTCTTCACTTGATTTTTTGGAATTAATAATCCATGAATCATTACATTTACATTTATGTAAAAAGATTGAGAAAGATATCAATTTATTAAAATTCAAATTTAATAAAGAGAAATTTGTGGGAAATAAGAAGCTTATCCAATTTGATGAAGGTTATGCCGAATTTATGACACAAAAAATATTGAAAGAAGTTGACGTTCAAGAAATAAAAAACATAAAAATAATTCCTATAAACAACCAAAAGCCCAAGTATAAAAAAGAAATAAATAATTTTGATGTGGAAAAATTTGATAAAAATTTTGAGGTTTCAGTAATATCAAATAGGGAAAAAGGGCTAGAAAATTTCAAGGAAAAATTTAATGAAGAAGCAAATAATGAGGAAATTTTAAATTATGCTTCAAAAAATTTAGAAAACATCATTTGAATACATAAAAGTTATATCTCTCAAGTAAGGTTCTTTTTCCCCAGTTTTCTCCTCCACGCTTTCTTTTAATAACCAGGTCAATGTCTCTTCTGTATGCACGCAAAAAGGTTTATCTCTTTGATAAATATCTTTTTTGGAGATAGTTTCTGCATTAAAAGGACATCCTCCTCCGCAAATTCCCAATGCAGGACAGTATAAACATTCTTGCATATTCAAAGGATATCGTTCAGTCCAGTATTTTACAATTGAACTATTTTCAATGTCTTCGACTTTGAATGTTTTTATGTTGCCTATTTTAGATTTTTTATTACATAAATACGCTTCACAAGTCCCAATATCTCCATTGGGAAAAAACACCAATTGGTTCCCAACCCCTCCGCAATCTTTGAATCTTGGAACCCCATTAAAAGCCCTAATTTTTCTTTGAATCCTGTCCTCATAAAAACCCAAATTATTAACTTTTTTGGAGGCTTCCAGGAGTTTATCATTTAGAATCGTTAGAGGAATTAATGGGATGCTCGCGTATCTTGCATTTAAAAGAATATTAAACCCGATACTGTTAGCACCCAATTTTATAAAATGCTCCACATTATCTTTTAAGCAATTTATATTATGTTGACTAATTGTACAAGATATTCCAAAGGGGATTTTAGAATCTTTCAAAAGGTTTATTGCATGGATTATTTTATCGTATGTTCCTTTCCCATCATAAGTGGTTCTCATAACATCGTTAACTTTCTTTTCTCCATCCAAAGATATGGAAACTCCCACCCTGAATTTTTTAATGGCATTTGCAATTTTTTTGTCAAATAAAGTTCCATTAGTAGTAATCTGAAAGTCGGGGGTAATCTTATTTTTATTACAAATATTTTTTATGAGTCTTAAACTTTTAATGAAAAATTCCTTTGACATCAAGGGTTCAGATCCATAATAAATAAACGTGAATTTTTTCTTAGAGGGATTTTTCTTTTTTTGATAAATAATGAGTTTTTCAAGATAATCTGTTAATTTATTGAAGGTTTTATCATCCATAGAAGTATTCCTAAATCCAGGTTCAGCACTTCCTTCAATATAACAATATTTGCATCCAATATTGCAACTAGTATTGAAAATTAAATAGATTATTTCTAAATCAAAATTATTCAGATTATAACTCTCTTTTAAAAAGTCTATAAATTTTTTTTCGGAATAATTATCTTGAACAAGAATGTGATGTTTTTTTAAAATTTGGATATCTTTTGTTTCTTTTTTGTTTTTCAGATTCGTGATTAATTCTTTAAAATTTTCAGCAGTAAAAAAGAAGGATTTATTTGTGATTGAATGCCGAATAATGTAATAGCAATTTTCTTCACAAATGAATTCGTAAATACGAGAGAATTTAGGGAGTTTCATTTATAAAAATTAAAAAAATAATTTTTAAAATAATTTAATTGAAATATTCCGCATTTGGAAGATTTACTTCGTATTTTGGCTGGGATCTATCATGGCACCAACCCTTACAACGAAGTTCAGCACTTCCAGAAAATTCGTTTGTTTTTGCTTCAAGTTTTTCCATGAATTTATATATAGATTAGGGTTTAAATAAACTTCTATTTTCAAAAATTCGTAAGAAAGAAGAAAGTTAAAGAAATAGTTCTCGAATAAGTTGTAAAATATAAGGTCTTTTATTATAATTTTCAACAGCTTCTTTTTCTACATCATGCTCATATTCTTTTCGGATTTAATTTTGTTTTAGATCCAAATGGAGATGTTTTACCTTGTGTACATTTCTCTAATTTTCCTATCTTTAATGTTTATGAGGGAGAAAAAATAATTTCTTCAGAAAAATTTTCTCAATTATACACGAGTCCAAAAGAAACGAATCAAAAATTTAGAGATTCTTTAAAAAAATATCCTTCCAATAAATGTCGAAAGGGAGATTGTTGGGATCCTTGCACCGGAGGATGTTCTGTATTTTGGTTAAAATATGACCCTGCAAAAGAAATAAAAGGTTTGAAAAGTAGATATCAAAATGCCTAAAGTAATTTTTAAATTTGATAAAGAAAAAGATTTATGGAATCACTGGCATAAATCTAACTGGAAATCTTCTTGGGCAAATTTTCAAGTTCCCCCAAAAATAAAAGAAATTTGCGAGGGGAAAAAATTTGAAGAATGCCAGGCGAACTTAACAAATCATTTGGCAAAACTCCAAAATTCTGAAATAATCGAAGTTCATTTGAAATCTGTAGAAAAATCATGGAAAATTATAGAAAAAGAATTTTTTAAAAGGATGGATAATTTGATGAATAACAAATTCGATAAAAATATTTTTGCATATTTGACTACCGTCGGGGTATGCCCTTATGATCCAAACGAGCCCTCATTTATGTTTTCATTATTTTATTCTTTGCCGAAAAGTTTGCAAACCTGTGGCCATGAAATTATGCATATTTATTTTCATAAATTTTATTGGAAAAATATTGAAGAGCAAATAGGCAAGGAAAAAACAGGCGATTTGAAAGAAGCTTTAACAGTCTTACTTAATTTGGAATTCAAGGATTTATGGTTCGCTGAAGATTATGGTTATGACCCCCATAAGGAATTAAGAAAATTCATCGAGGAAAAATGGAAAGAGAATAAAGATTTTGACATTCTGATGGAAAAATGTGTTGAGCATCTTAAATAATTTCAGTAATTCTTATTCAAAAAATGTATCATGTTTTCTTTCAAGCAAAAAAAATTTAGCAAGGTTTCATCTTTTTTTTCAAAAGGATTTAAAAATAATTTTCTAATTTTTTTTATCGGAACTTCTCCAGATATGTAAGCATCGAAAAGTTTTTCTCCAAGTCCATATCCTTGTTGATAAATTAAGAATTTTTTAGGATCATATTTTTCTTTTTCAATTTCCTTTAAACACTCTTTATTTTGAGTCATGAAGTCTGAATATGTGCCAAAATTATTTTCTCTATCTGGTTCGATTAATTTGGAACAGAAAAATCCAAACATTTCCATTAAACTATGTAATAGGGTTAATTCTTTCTTATTCCTTTTTCCGTATCTTATTTTAGAGTGAGTGCAATGCAAAAAATGCCCGGCTTCTTCAGCAACATCTTCAGAACTAAGATTGCTTATCAAAATAATTTTAGGAATGAAAAAATAAATGTTGTTTTTTACTCTATTCTTTTTTAGAAGACTTTCCTTTTTTATATAATCGAAATCATCTCTCTCATACTCGGGAATTCCAAGTTTTTCAAAAGGAAAACCTCTATGAAGATAATAAACTTCAGGATAATAAAGATTCTCTAAACTCATTTCATCAGATATCGAATCTATTGCTTCGTAAACAGATTCCTCGGCGCTCTGCCGGAGAGTTTTACCACCCATTATTTATTTACGAAAATGTTAATTATAAGCATTTGTATTAGTGAAAACTTAAGGAGATGGTTTTATCAAATTTTCACGCCTTACTTCGCTCGTCGTGAATTATTATTTATTAGTTAATTGCATTGCCTTTTTAATAATGTGTAGAATATTGATTTAATTTTATCGAAGAGAAAATTGCTAATTTTTGCTCAAGAATCAAATGACCCCCCTGCGCGAATAACATATTTCCCAAGTAGTAACATTTATAAGGGTTTTATTTGTTTTTTATATATGCCTTCAAATAATTCAGATACAAACATACCTGAAATGAATTTGGACCGTAAATATTCTGAGAAAAATCCAGTGATTCCTGAAAATCCTGAAAAGGCGAAAAAGGAAATGGAGAAGACCAAAAAAGAACTTGAAAGATTAAAGGGAAGTATTGTTAAAAAATATCCTTATGTTCTTGCGATTGGAATTTTGCCTCCGCAATCAATTAAGCTTTTTATCGAAGAGGAAGAAGTTCCGAAGGAAACAGAGAAGCATATTCATCTTCAAGTTATAATTCCCGAGGATAAATCTAAAGAAGTTCCAAAGATTAAACAAGAAATTGTGAAACAGCTCGATTCTATAAAATCTGAACAAAAAATTTGGTTGCACATTCGAACTCCAGTCGATATTTGGGAGATTTCTATGGATAGCAAGTTTGAATTGTCTGGAGCGATTTCAATGGCATTCCCACTTTATGACAAAGGATTTTTAGGAACTTTGAGATTGGCAGAAATTCACAAGTCGCTTGTTCTGCAAAAGTTTGAAAGATATGTCGTGAGTTATGTTATTGCTGGAAGTGTTTTGAGAGGCGAGGCAACAGAAACGAGCGACCTCGACGCATTCATTATTGTTAATGACACAGATGTTAAAAGAATGCCGAGACTTGAATTAAGAGACAGACTTATGCACATAATTTCTGGAGAACTTCTTCAACAGGCAATTGCCCTCGCTGGAGTTAAAAATACATTGCATATTCAAACTTATTTGCTAACTGATTTTTGGGATAGTGTTAAAGATGCGAACCCAGTTATTTTTACTTTTATTAGAGATGGAATTCCTATTTACGACAGAGGAACATTTATGCCATGGAAAGCACTTTTGAAAATGGGGAAGTTACGTCCGACGCCAGAATCTATTGACTTGTTTATGAAGACAGCAGACAGAGCAAAAGAAATGATTGAACGAAGATTAATGGACGCGATGATTGATGTTTATTATAGTGTTTTGAATCCTTCACAGGCGATGATTATGTTGTATGGGAATCCTCCTCCAACGCACAAAGAAACTCCAGATTTAATGAATAAGATTTTTGTTCAAAAAGAAAAAATGCTCAAGAAAACAGACATCGCAATTCTCGAGAAAGCTGTAAAATTGTTCAAGGAATACGAGCACGAGAAACTAAAGAAAATGTCCGGAACTGATATTGATAAATTGCTTAAAGAATCAGATGCTTATTTGAAAAAACTTAAAGAATTGAGAACCGAGATTGAAAAGAGATTCCAAAAAAAGACAATCGAACAGATTTACGACGATGTTTTTGATTTATTGGCGAATATTCTTGGGAAAAAAACTCAGGTTAAACTTATTCAAGAATTTGAAAAAGATTTGATTAAGACTGGAAAATTCTCCCCGCATGCTTTGAGAGTTCTGAAAGATATTGTTAGTGCGAAGGCAGAATTCAAGAAAGGAAAAATGGACACTCACAAAGTTGACCAAGCGCGAAAAAACGCCTCTATTTTGATTAACGCTCTTGTTGAATATTCTCAGAGAAAAGATTTAATTGCTCTTGAAAAAAGCCGAATGATGATTAAATATAAAGAATCTGGGAAAAGTGCAATGGCAGAATTGGTTATCTGCGACGGCGTCGGATTTTTAATCAGGCAAAATATTATCAAGAAATTGGGGGATAAGATTTATGATTCAAACATGGAAGAATTCAGCAACGCTGTTGCGAGCCAAAAAACAAAAAAGAATATTGAAATTAACCCTAAGATTTTCGAACTCGTGAAAAAAGAGCTCGGGGTTTTTGAGATTGTATTGTGAATTTTGATAAATTAGAAATTCTTTCTTAGAAAAAAGCATTGTGATTAAAACCTCTCTTTAAAATTCTCGCCGAAGAAAATTTCCCGCTCACTTCTGTTCGCAGATTAATAAATAATTAATAATTCACGACGAGTGGAGCTAGGAGTGTGAAAATATTTTTTTAACTTTCCCCCATAAAAGATACTTTTTTAAAGCATTATAAAATAAGTTGATTATGGAAAATTTGTCAGGTAATTTTGAAAAAGCTGTTAAGCATAACGAAGAAACAAAGAAGATTATTACGGATAAGTATTTTAACAAAATTAAACGAGGAATTGCTTTAACCGGGTTTTCACTGATGGCTTTACTAAGCGTAGATATTTATGCATCAAATACAATTTTAGATACTCCTATTTTAAAAAAAGTTTATGAGGCTGAAAAAAATGGACAAAACAAAGAGGCAGAAAAATTAAAAAATTCCCAGGCATTTAAATCTTATGCTCCATGGATTGAAAAAACTCAAACAACAAAAAATGTTTTTCAAGTTAGCAATACTCTTTCTAGTAGTTATCTCGGGTTTTATATAGTGGGCTCCTTGTTAACTATAAGAAAAAGAAGGAAAGAACTCGAGAAGATATTATCCAATTAACTATTTAAACAACTTTTCTAATTTAATATTATGAAATACCTATTTATTTTAGGAAGAAATGTTGACTTGTCTGTTGCAGAAGTTTTGGCTTATTTTGAAGGAATTGAAAATTCGGTTTTGAATTATTCCTTGAAAAAAAATGCACTTTTGATTGAAGTTGAAAAATCTCTGGAAAAAAATATTGTAGATAAATTTGGAGGAGTTGTTTCTATCGGCGAAGTGATTTCATCTGGAAGCGTCGACGAGATTACTAATGATTTAGAGAACAAAATTCTTTATTATGGAACAAAGAATAAATTGAATTATGTTTTATGGAATTTTGCCAGCGAAGATTCTAAAGAGATAGTTTTGGCTTATTTGAAAAAAAGATTTAGGGCTGAAAAATTAAAAGCGACTGAAAAGAAAATTACTGGTTTAATAAAATTGCAAACAGGAAAAAATGTTGTGAATGTGGTTGGTTTAGTCGACGAGCAATATTTTTTGTTTGAAGAATCTGATGAGGGAAAAATTAAATCGCAATTTTCTTCGGAGGCAAATAAAAAAATTGTCTTTCAGAGTTTTGAGGAAGTTCAAAAGAAACCAGAGGGGGTCTTTTATTTCGGGAAAATTGTTGAAAGGTGCGATTATGAGGCTTTAGAAAAAAGAGACATGGAAAAACCTGTGAGAAGAGAATCGCTTTCAATTTCTCCTCGGCTCGCAAAAATTCTTATTAATTTGTCTCAAGCGAAAAAGGGTGGGAAACTTGTTGACCCTTTTTGTGGAATTGGAACAATAATTCAAGAAGCACTGATTATGGATATTCAAGCTATTGGAATTGATAATGATCCTGAAGCAATTCAGGGAGCGAAAAAGAATTTGGAATGGAAGGGTTTTTCTGGGAAAAATTATACCTTGATAAACGACGATTCTAAAAAAGTGAAAATTGAATTTGTTGATGTTCTTGTCAGTGAGCCCGACCTCGGAGAGATTTTGAGGAATTCTCCGTCGATGGAAAAAATCGAGAAGACGCTTAAAAATTTTGAGAGTTTGATGATTGTGGTTCTTAGCAATTTTAAAAAGAATGTTTCTGGAAGATTTGTTTTTACTGCACCTTTGATAAGAAATGGAAACAAAAGGATTTCATGCAATGTTCAAAATATTTTGGAAAGGACAAAATTAAAATTGGTCTCGGGTTTTCCTATACATGAATTCAGAGAAGACCAAATTGTTGGAAGAGACATTTTTGTTTTTGAGAAGGGAGAGCGTGTCTAATAATTAGCTCGATGCTAATTATTTGATCATTACATCTTATCA
>CAYHMF010000038.1:0-8411 GCA_964357655.1 Candidatus Woesearchaeota archaeon
TTGCTAATTTCTCTATAGAGAAGTTTGAATAATTCTTATTTCTTGCTTTTTCGAAGGAATTTTCAAAGTGCTCTGTATGATAATTTTGTGATTCTTTGAATTTTGCAAAGTTCTCTTTAAATAAATTTACACCCCTCGCAATTGCTCGTCGTGAATTATTAACAATTAAAGCGAGCAACTCGCTGTGATTAGGAGTTTTATTAAATCTGCGAACGAAAGCACATGGCAAATCGCCTTCGGCGAGAATTTTTAAAAGTTTGGTTTTATATTATGATAAATTGGAGATATCGTCAAACGGCACTGTCCGGAGTTAGTATATTTTGTCAGTTGATTTATCTTTTTAAGTCTTAAAAGAATAAATTATTTTTCAAATGGGGCATTCCTGGCAGCGCCAAGTAAACAAAATATTTAATAAGAACTCTTTTCTTTTTATAACATGAAAAAAGAGGACATTCCATTTCTTAAACAATTAGTAGATACGCTTGAAGAAACAATACTTGATTTGGAAAAGGCATTTGAAAAAGGAGATTACAAGGAATACAACCATTCTCGAAGGTTCATTATTAAAATACAAAAAAAAATATCTGAAATTATAAAATGAAAAAACTGAGCGAAACTGAAAAGCCACTAAAAAAATTAAGCGATGAAAAAATGAGCGATATCACACGAGCAATCGCCGAACTTAAAAAACGCGTTTCTAAAGAGAAAAAAATCGTCGGAGAAATGAACACGATGTATAATGATTTAGAAAAAGTGTATTCGCTTGAAGAAAGGAACATGATTAACTCGCACATTCTTGAACTCCAGAATTCATTAAAAAAAACAGAAAAAACCATAAACAAAATTCTTATGCAAGAAACTCACATAATGAAACCCTTGCCTTCAAATGAAACTGGGAAAAAAGTGGAGTTCTTGGGCGTCCCCCCCGACGGAACAAGCCCAAAAAATTTCTGGAAAGGTTCAGAAGAAAAAAAAGTAGAGATGAAGAAACTTCCTTCTGCAAAAAAAGAAATTAAAGAAAAAGGAGTCGAAATTCCTATATCAAGTGAAATCAAAAAGAAAATTTTTAAAACCCCTCAAGAAAAAGTTGAGGTTTCTAAAAAATTAATGAGAAAAATTTCTTCCAAAGGTATGGGAATTTCGGATTTGGAAAGAACGACTTTAAAAAAATTCAAGGAAAAAGGAAAAAGAATAATCTACAAGCGAAATAAAAAACCAAGTAATTATGTAAGAATTGCCAGTAAAATGTTTTCTAAGGTTTCCAATTCTCTTCTTAATACGGCCCCATTCAAAACACTGGAAAAAGAATTAATAAGGGCAAATTTGCAATTTATATCTACAAACTATCTATCAGTTATGCTTCTCACAACTTTAATATCTTTCATCGTTGGTTTTTTTGTTTTTTTGTTTTTTTCTTTCTTTAGCATAAGCAGTGAAAATCCTATAATATCTATGGTAAAAGAAAATCTTTTAATTCGCATGATTCAAATGCTTTGGATTTTAGTTTTATTTCCTTTATCTACCTTTTTGTTCATGTATTTTTATCCGTCGATGGAAAGGAAATCAATTGAGACTAAAATTAATCAAGAATTGCCCTTTGCAACAATCCACATGTCGGCGATTTCAGGTTCTCTGGTTGAACCCAGCAAAATTTTTAAGATAATAATTAATACGAGAGAATATCCTGCTCTTGAAAAAGAGTTCACGAAATTGATGAATGAAATTAATGTTTATGGATATGATTTAGTCACTGCTATGAAAAATGTCGCGGTTTACAGCCCAAGTGAAAAACTCGCTGATTTGTTTAATGGTATTGCGACGACGATAACTTCTGGAGGAGACCTTCCTGAATTTTTTAACAAAAGATCTGAAACTTTGCTTTTTGATTACAAACTTCAACGAGAAAAATACAACAAAACTGTGGAGACGTTTATGGATATTTACATAAGCGTTGTTATCGCTGCTCCGATGATTTTAATGTTGTTATTAATGATGATGAAAATAAGTGGACTGGGAATTACTCTTAGCACAAATATGATAACTCTTGTCATGGTTATTGCAGTATCAGTCATAAATTTAATATTCATGGCTTTCCTACATTTAAAACAACCTAATGGATAAATGAAAATACAAAAACCCCAAATCATCGGATTTGTTCTAAGTTTAATAGTTGGAATTATCTCAATATTTTTCTTTGGCACAAAATTCTTTTTCCTTTTTATCGGAATTGCAATTTTAGTTGGAATTTTTCCTTTTGTTTTTGGGGTCATGAGAGAAAGCAAAATAGAAACCCAAAAAGAAGAGATGTTTTTAGAATTTTCAAGGAACCTCGTAGAAAGTGTCAAGGCAGGAACGCCAATTAGTAAAAGCATATTGAATACAAAAAATAAATATTATGGTGTTTTGACTAAACATGTCACTAAACTTTCTAATCAAATTCGTATGGGAATTCCTTTAAGAACTGCTCTTCAAATATTTGCCGACGATGTTAATAATAAAACAATCTCCAGAGCAATAACTTTGATAGGGCAAGCGGAAAAATCCGGAGGGGATATTGGAGAAATTCTCGAGGCTGTCGCAGGGGCAGTAAACATGTCAGATAAATTGAAAAAAGAACAAAAAGCTTCAATCTCAAATCTAATTTCTCAAGGATATATTATTTTCTTTGTATTTATAATCATAATCTTAATTATGCAATTCAAAATTCTTCCTATGCTTTCAGGAATTTCTGGCGTCGGTGGGAAAGGTGTTGAGGGGCTTGGAGCTTTTGGCGTCGGTGGGGGGGAACCAATAAACCAAGAAGAACTTTCCACTTCGTTTCTTTATTTGCTTTTAGTCCAAGGATTTTTCAGCGGGCTTACAATAGGAAAACTTGCAGAGGGAGATATTAAAGCGGGGGTAAAACACTCGTTTGCCCTTATGTTATTTTCATTTTTAATTTCTGCAATTGCAAATGTCTTTTTTATTCCAACTGCGACATAACCTATAATTTATAAATATTAATTCTTTATTTGTTTTATGGGTCTAAAGGTTACAGGTAAAAGAGGTTCGCATGTCGGGGTTATGATATCCTTTTCTATGTTTATCGCAGTAATGATTTTTTTGTTTATGATTTCTTGGCCGGTTTTAAAACCAGAAGAAAAAAAAGAAACAACACTGAATTATCTTAAAACAGAATTAATCAAAGAAACAACCGCGACAATGACAAGTGCGACGATTTTATTGGACGACACTCCACCTTTCCCATGTATAAAATTTTCAATACCCCAAATTGGTATCACCAACATTAGTGTCGAGGATGGAATTGGAAAGAATTTAGATTATTCTACCAGCGGGGCAAATATTATTTTTACTCCTTCAGATACTTCTAACAGATTTTACAAAATACACCATTCAACAGAATTTGGAACAAAAAATTCTGGAGCAACTTGTGACACTTCTACAACTTATCAAATTATGGCAGTAAAAAAGGATAATTATGTTTTTGAATCTAAAATTGTTAAATTAATTCAAGATTACCAAGAGGATTACGATTTAGTGAGAAGCCGTTTTAATATTCCTTCAAAAGATGATTTTAGTTTTAGTTTTTCCCGAGTTAATGGAACTGTTAGCGGGACAGGTCAGCAAAATATCCGGGCAAATGTTTATGTAAGAGAAATTCAAGTAATCTATGTCGGGCTTGATTCGAGTATAAATCCAGGGACAATAACAATAGAAGTATGGTAATTAAAAATACATCAAGGGGCGGTATGAATAAAAAGGGGTGGATAAAAATTTTTGAAGTCGCTGTTGCGTCGTTATTGATAGTCGGGGCAGTGTTAGTAATTCTAGATAAAAAATATTCTCGGATAGATATTTCGGGGGATGTTTATGGTTTAGAAGTTTCTACTCTTAGATATATTCAACTCAACAATTCTTTCAGAAATAATATACTTGGAATACCTGCTATTTTCCTTCCTGTTAATTGGAGTGATTTTAATTCTAATGGGCTCGAAAGTTTGAGGACATACATTAAATTAAAAACCCCAAATTATCTGAATTGCAGTGCTAAATTGTGCGCAATAGACCAAGTGTGCGTCCAAGACGAGATTATCCCAAAAGAAATTTTTGTTGAGCAAGTTGTTATCTCTGCAAATCTCACGACATATTCGCCAAGGCAATTGAAAATGTTTTGTTGGGAAAATTAGAAAGTATATTTAGGATATTATAAATTTATCTCAACCCAAAAAACTAGAAACTAATTTGCTACTCACATTCGTTCGCAGATTTAATTAATTGTTAATAATTCACTACGAGCAATTGCGAGGAGTGTAAATTTATTTAAAGAAAAAATTAGATAAATAAGGAAGATCATTATAAGTTAAATTGTATCAACGCAGTTTAAGAAGATTTAAAAACAAACAATTCTTAGTTTAATCGTGCCAGATAACTTAAAGGTTACAGAATGGCATAAATAAAAAGATGGCGAGAAAAATTAATATTCAACTAATTTTCACGAATAGAATGTATTATACAATTATTGCCCTCGGAATTTTAATTATTTTGTGCTGGGGGGTTTATGCTGTTGCAGGAGTTAGTCACGACGCAAGTGAACTTCCAGCTGAAACAGATCCAGTTTATTCTGCTAGTTCTGTTGCAGATGGCGTTGATTGGTTAGAAATTTCTAATCGTCCGAGTTTAGACACAATTCCTCCAGGGGTAATTACTATGTGGTCAGGTTCAATAGCTTCAATACCTTCTGGCTGGGCATTATGTTATGGGTCAAGTGGAACTCCTGATTTAAGAGATAGGTTTGTTGTTGGTGCAGGAGCATCATATGGGGTTGGAAGCACAGGAGGAAATGCCGCAGTAAATTTGACCATAGCTCAAATGCCCTCACATATGCATAGTTTCACAGTCGGAGGAGGTGGTAACTCAGGCGATATAGCACAAGTAGGAAATTCAAATGCTCCACAAGGTACTGCTTACTCTGATTATACAAGCAACGGTGGCCAACCTCACGAAAATAGACCTCCATATTATGCACTTGCTTATATTTGTAAATTATAACATCTTAAATATTTTGTTTGAGCAACTTGGAAAATAACCGCGTCAAGTTAAGGAGATATTCTTCATTCAACCTAAAATAAGTATGATCAAACTTGCACTTCTTGCATTTGCTCGTCGTTTAATCTGCGAACGAATGTGAGTAGTAAAATGAATTGACAATCTCTTAGAAAAACAAATCTTTAAAAACAAACAATTCTTAGTTTAATCGTGCCAGATAACTTAAAGGTTACAGAATGGCATAAATAAAAAGATGGCGAGAAAAATTAATATTCAACTAATTTTCACGAATAGAATGTATTATACAATTATTGCCCTCGGAATTTTAATTATTTTGTGCTGGGGGGTTTATGCTGTTGCAGGAGTTAGTCACGACGCAAGTGAACTTCCAGCTGAAACAGATCCAGTTTATTCTGCTAGTTCTGTTGCAGATGGCGTTGATTGGTTAGAAATTTCTAATCGTCCTCCATTAATAAGATTAATCGGCGGAACAACGGTTCTTAATAGTGCTTTAATGATTAATGAAACTAACGCAGCAACATTAAAATTATTCGCTTATGACGACACGAATCACAAAACGAGGTTATGGCAAATTCAAAATATGGCTGGGGGTAATGGTCTTCAATTTGGATACTTCGAAAACGATGTAGTTCTTGGGAATCCTTTGTTGATTACTCCTTCAGGGAATGTCGGTATTGGGGAGGGTGCATATCCAAATGCAACATTACAAGTTCGTGGCACAATGAAAATATTAGGAGAATGGGGAAATAGGAATAATATTGAAACTTATCAAGCCCCTACCGATGGTTTTGTAATAGCTTATAGAACTATAACTAGTGGGGCTAATAGCTTAAGTGGATACTCAGGTAGCAATTACAATCTTGTTAATAATTACGATTCTAGCGTATTAAGAGCAACAGTTGAAATGACTGGTCAAAGAGTATGCATTACATTCCCTGTAAGAAAAGGGGATTATTGGAAAATTTATCCAAGTGCTACAGTTGTTAATTGGGTTCCTTTCGGAATTTAATATTTGTCATCCCAAAATTCCCCTCGAGGATATCTTTTTCTAAAGTCTGAGCAAAGCCGAAACAAAATATACGACGACAAACCTTTTATTATCTGCATTAATTTATACTAATCCCAAAAAATACTCAACTTCAAACAATCCCCAACTTTCTCATAGTTTCTTCAGGCTTTTTGTGATAATGCACAATTAAATCTTGAACCTCATTAAAATCAAACATTTTATTCTGGGATATTTTGTGGATTACTTGAACTTTTCGACGGAATTCCGCCTCTATCTCGCTTATGTTTGTTCCAAATCTTCTTGCTATCTTCTCGAATATTTTACTATTTCTTTTAAAATAAAATTGGTCATCTGCAGGATTCCATACGAAAGGAGTGTTAGTCATTGCAACTCCTTCGGGGGTTATGTTAACTATTTCCACAATTTCACGAAGTCTTCTTGTCTCTTCCTTGCCGACGACTGCATGAGTCATAATACAAACACAATCAAGAACATTAAGTAATGTTGGGGATAATTCAATCGGAGGAGTTTCCAATCTTTTGATAACTGTGTCTACAGAATCTGCGTGCATAGTGCTAATTGAAGAATGCCCCGACGCCATTCCCTGAAACAAAACCGACGCCTCTGCACCTCTAACTTCACCAACAATAACATAATCTGGATTTTGTCTGAAAGAATTTTTTAATAAAGTGAACAAATCAACTTCTCCAGTAGCCTTCCCGACGCCAGACGCTCCTCTAGCAACACTTGGCAACCAGTTTTCCCTCGGCAAATTTAATTCACGAGTATCTTCAATGCTTACAACTCTTGATTCCTGAGGAATAAAAAAACCAATCGCATTCAACAAACTCGTTTTTCCCGACGAGGTTCCGCCAATAATTAAGATATTCATTTTATGTTCTATAAGTATCCAAAGATAAGCCAGCATTTCAGGGCTAAGAGTATGGAATGAAACTAATTGCGGAGGCGTCCACGGAGTTTTTGTAAATTTTCTTATAGTAAAAGTTGGGCCTTTGCTCGAGATGTCTTTAGTGTATGTCGCATTTATTCTGCTTCCGTCGGGAAGACTACCATCCAGAATCGGATTAGCATAAGATACATATTTTCCGCACCTTTGCGCGAGCTTCTCAACAAAACTTTCAAGATGTTCCTCGTCGTCAAAAGAAACATTTGTCTTTATATTTCTGTACGCCCTATGAACAATATAAATTGGAAGATCAACTCCGTTACATTCAATGTCCTCCACAAAATAATCTCTTAACAAAGGTTCAATTTCATTAATTCCTAAAAAATCACGGCAAAGATAATAATATATTTTTCTATAAGAATCGTATGGGAGATTAATTCCAAGTTCAATCGCGAGAAATTTAAGTCGTTGGTCAATGTACTCCAACAAACTCGCATTATCTTTTTGCACGATGTTTTCAAAATCAATAATATTCCTCATCGCCGAAGTAATTTCTTGCTTACGCATTTGTTCAACTTCGTCCAGCAACGGCTCCTCGATTTCATACATCAATTCATAATTTTTTTCATCCCAATAAATATGCACGTATGCGAAAGGAGATATCAGACAATATCGAATATTTATTTTTGTTTTATCTTTTATTCTTTTGACAGGCGGAATTTTTGGAGAAAAATTTATGTCCACTCGAGGATATTCTGAAACTTCTGAAATTTGAGTTGCCATTTAAATCACCTCGAAATTCATGGCTATTTTACTGCCACTCTGTCCCTTGTTCGATATAAGAACCCTGTAGGGAACTTGAGATTTAGTTAGTGATTTTAATATATCTTCCCCGCTATAAGTTACGTTGTAATCATTTTGATAATCTAATCGCAAAGTTAACAAATGAGCCCCTCCGATTTTTTGAGTGTTCGCCACGACATCCCCATAATAAACATCTTTTCCAATTTCACTATAAGCAGAATCGCTTTCTATTTCAAATGTTAATTTATCATTTTTTCCGTCGATATTAACCACCCCATTTTTTATATTCAAGTCAATTAATCTTTGATTGCCAGGAACTTCACGAATTGAAAGAACTAAACCATGAATTTCTCCAAACATATTAATGCTGTTTGATATTGTAGTTTGATCGCTGAGTTTTTCCAGGTTTGGTTTCATAAAAGACAAAACAAGTCCAATCATAACTAAAGCAATTAGAGTATATATCACAGTCTCAATCCAAATTTGTCCTCTTTTACTTGTAACCTTTAGGTTATTCATATAGGTATTAAAGAAAATTAGTTTATTAATTTAACTCAAATCCAATTCATTGTGCTCACACCAGACATATGTCACCCCCTATTTTAATTTGGTAAAATCAAAATA
>CAYHMF010000039.1:0-8380 GCA_964357655.1 Candidatus Woesearchaeota archaeon
GAAAATTTGAATTTGACGACGAGAATGCTGTGAAAAATATTGATGGTTTGGTTTCGTGGTGGAGAATGGAAGGAAATGCCGACGATGAAATGGGAAAGAATGATGGAACTTTGAATAATGAAGTTGACTGCAACGCCGAAGGAAAATACGGAAAAGCGTGTAAATTTGATGGAGATGGAGATTATATTAGCGTTCCTCATCATACTTCGTTTGTAATGACTGAAGGAATTAGTATAGTTACATGGGCTAAAACCCCTTTAACCAATAATTGGTCTGGAATTGTTGATAAATTTGGAGAAGCGTATCCCTTTGAGAATTTTGGTTATAAACTAGGCACTAATAATAAAGATACTGGTTTTAGGTTTGATATTGGAAATGGAACTCCTACTACTGGTTATACCTCAAGAGCAACATTAGTAAATATTGAAGATAATTCTTGGCATTTTGTAGCTTCAACTTATGATGGCTCAACCCTCAAAATTTATGACAATGGCGAAGAGCATACCACTCTTGGAGACCAAATAGGATTTTTAACATCTTACCCTGCTTCTCTTTGGATCGGAACATCACATTATCGCCCTGATCAAAGATCTTTCAATGGCACCATAGACGAAATTATGATTTTCAACAAAGCCCTAAATGAAGACGAAATAAAAGCGATTTACGAATTGGATTTGAGTTAGTTACTTTATCTCAGAAAATATTAAATACCCTATTTGATTGATTAAAAAATGCCACACCAATGTGTAAGATGTTCTAATATTATTCCTATGGGAAGTAAAGAAATTATAGACGGATGTAAAGAGTGCGGAGGGCATTTTTTCTTTTATATTAGGGAAGAACAACTTGAAAGATTGAGAGAGAATCCTATTGAAATTCCTGAAACTGAAAAGGAACAAGTTGAAAAAGATATTCGAGAGATGGCTGGGATTGTTGAAGAAGACGCGCCGGTTATACTTGACATCGAATCTGTGAGGGTTACTGGTTCTGGAAAATTCGAAATTGATGTGGTAAACTTATTTAGAAAAGACAGGCCGTTAATTTATCGTCTTGAAGAAGGAAAGTACATTATTGACTTGGCGACGACACTTCACAGAAGCATGAAAGATATTAAAGAGAACTTTGCAAAATTCAAAAAATCGCAAAATTCTCATGAAGAGCACTTTGAAAATTCTTTGAAAAAAGCAAAAAATAAGAATTATTCAAACTTCTCTAAAGAAATAAGAAATCCTGATTGAGATTGAAAGAATATTTTTCTAGAACATTATATAAATTAATTAGATATAAAAAGCCATTTAGATAATATACAATATGACTAATAAAAAAGAAATGTTAAAAGAGGTTTTGCGGAATATTCGTCCTTCGAAAGAAGAGCTTGTGGGAATGAATAATGGGGTGAAAGAATTTGTGAATAAGATTAATAAAAAGATTAAACAATCGAAAATAAACGCAAGTCTTTTTGTGGGAGGAAGTTTTGCCAAGAATACTTTAATTAAAAAGAATGAATATGATGTTGATGTCTTTATACGATTTGATAAAAAACACAAAAATGAGGACATATCAAAATTAACAGAAAAACTTTTGGGGGATGAAAAAAATGTTTCTTTAATCCATGGCTCGCGAGATTATTTTAGTGTAAAAGCAAAACCTAATTTCGTGATTGAGATAATTCCTGTGTTGAATGTAAAAACCCCCGACGAGGCTGAGAACATTACTGACTTATCTTACTCGCATGTTAAGTATATTAAAAAAAATGTAAAAAAAGATGTTCTTGATGAAATCCTTTTAGCCAAGGCATTTTGCCACGCAAATAAATGCTATGGTGCTGAATCATATATTAAAGGATTTTCTGGATACTCCCTTGAATTATTAATTTATTATTACAAGAGTTTTATGAATTTTGTAAAAGCGATGACAAAATCTGGTGGGGGTAAAATAATTATTGATATTGAAAAAGATTACAAGAACAAACATCAAATTATGATTGATTTGAATAGTTCAAAAATTCAGTCTCCGATAATTCTAATTGACCCGACGCAAAAGCAAAGAAACGCGACTGCCGCGCTTTCAAAAGAAACTTTTGAAAAATTTCGTGGGGCATGTAAAAAGTTTTTAAAAAATCCAAGTTCAAAAGCATTCGAAATTGAAAAAATTGATTTGGAAAAAATTGAAAAAGACGCTAAGATACAGAAATATGAATTTATTTTGCTGGAGGCAACAACAAATAAACAAGAAGGAGATATTGCCGGGAGCAAACTTCTCAAATTCTACAAGCATTTCAGCGACGAGATGAGCAAATTTTTTGAAATTAAAAAGTCGGGATTTGAATACAATGGAAAAAAATCTGCAAAATATTTTTTGGTTGTGAAAAACAAAGGAGAAATTCTCGCTTCAGGGCCGAGCACAAAAGACACGAAAAATGTGAAGGCATTCAAAAAGAAACACAAAAACACTTTAATTAAAAAAGGCAGAATTTATGCGAGGGAAAAAATAAAATTCGGGGTTAAAGAATTTGTAAAAAAATGGGTTTTGAAGTACAGAGAACAAATGAGTGAAATGAGTATTGAGGGTTTGGAAAGTTTATAATAAAAGATTATTTTAATAATTTATCTGCAAGCGATTTTGAAACGTATTCTATTTGAAACCCGCCTTCAACTTCAAGTGTTTCTTTGATCATATAACCTTCATCATCTAAAAAAGATTTTATAGGAAAAACCAATCCTTTATCAGATAAAACTACATATCCTCTATCACTTTTATCCGCATCATGTCCGAAAAAAGGATTAACTATTTTTTTATATTCCATTTTTATTTCTCCTCTTCAATAAGTCCTAATTCTTTTTCTAATTTGTTTTTACCTCTATCTCTTCCGTGTCTTAAATCATTGTAAAACGAAAGTGCTAATGGGGCTACAGCCCCCCCAATAGTTAAAAAAGGGTAATTTAATTTGCCATCATCAAAGAAATCTGTAGCCAATCCAATTAAAGAAGTAACTCCAATTCCAGTATAAAAACTATCCCACGAGATTCTTGATGCATAAAATCTAAAACTATGAAGTTTCTTATTTTGCTCGTCCATTTTTATTTCTCCTCTTCAATAAGTCCTAATTCTTTTTCTAATTTGTTTTTATCTTTATCATTTCCATATCTTAAATCATTGTAAAAGATAAATGCTGAAGAAAACACGACTCCTCCAAGAATTAATAAAGGATGGTCCAATTTTCCATCTCCAAATAAGTCTACACTCCCTCCAACTAAAGAAGTAACTCCAATTCCAGTATAAAAACTATCCCACGAGATTCTTGAGGCATAAAATCTAAAATTATGAAGTTTCTTACTTTGCTCATTCATTTTATTTTCCTCCATCAACAACTTTCTCAAACAACGCCGCAAAAGCTTGCGCGAAAAATTCAGAGTTAAGCCAGATTGCAATGTCTTCTTTGTCTGAGTTTTTTGATAAGTAGAACAGCATTTCTTTTCTGTCTATAATAAAGAATTTAGCCTCGATATTTATTTTCTTGACTTTTATTCCCAATTCTTTGCTTACTTTTTGAATAAGCTCGTCGTCGCCAGTCAAAGCCATATTTACTTTAATGTTTGCTTTTCTAAGTGTTGCGAAAGTTTGCTGAAAAAGTTTTATCTTTGAATTTATCTCGTCGGCGTTTGTGCATACTATTACTTCTTTTTCTGCGTTTTGGATTATTTCTCTAAGATAATTTGAAATATTTGATTTTCCTTTCAACGCCGCAGAAATGTCTTCTCTTTTCACAGGGTCGATTCCTTCTCGGTAAATTATTTCGAGTTGGTTGAATTCGTCGGTGTCTTTGACATTTGAAAGAGTGACTAATCTCTCTTCTGCGTCGGACCTTACATTGTTCTTAAGTTTTTCCAGAATCATTTTAGGCTTAATGCCCATGTACTTAACTGGTTTTCCTATTTTAACGATGGCAAATCCTTTCTTCTCGAGGCTTTCCAAAACATCGTAGGTTCTTGACCTCGGAACACGCGAAATCTCTGCAATCTCTCCAGCAGACGCGATTCCTTTTCCAAGCAAAGCTAACCAAACTTTTGTCTCGTATATATTAAGTTCAAAGTAGTCCTTAATCTTGTTTATTAAATCTTGTTTTACTAACATTTTAGTTTTGTTTATTTTTACTACTCAAATTCAATACAATATTGGGTTTATAAACCTTGTGTTTTTGTTGTTTCTTTTGAGTGAATACAAGGTAGAAAGATTTAAAAATGTTAGTTGAGAAAATTAGATATGACAAAGAAAAATATCGGATTTCACAATGGGAAGGAAGAACCAATTTCACAAAAAGAATTTAGTAAATACATTGATAAATATGTAATTTTCCAAACCTCCAATTTTAATGCGGTTGGAAAATATATTGGCACAATAAATGATAAAGAAGGAACTTTTGCTGTGTTAAATCCTCATCTAAGTTTTAATGTTGATTCTTTAAGAGGGCAAATTGAAGAAATAATTGAAGAAGATTATGAAGTTAGTGTGGGTGTTATTGTTGGGATAAAACCCACGTCTAGAAAAAATCTTGAAAATTCTGTTGAGAATTCAAAAATGCACGCTGAAACGAATTATCTTGAATGGTGCATTAAAACTCAAGCATTGGAAGAACAAATGAAAAAGCTGAAAGAATCTAAATAAAACTTTGCGAAATTATTCAAAGTTTTCTAAAGAACAAACCAGCTCAAAATCATCCCAATAAAAATTCCTGCTGAAATAAAAGGCATCGCCGGATAAAATTTCTTTTTTTCTGAAAAAATAAGCAAATAAGTTAATCCTGCTGTAGCTCCTACTGTGACAAAAAGCGCGTGCACCAAACTAAATTGAAGCATAACGCCAGCGGTAATTATTGGAAAAATTACGTCTCCTCCCCCGAGGATTGCAACATTGACTTTTATTTTCTTCGTCTTCAATTTTTTTGGATTAAATTTTTTCATTTTCTGAATTTGCATTTTAACTTTCTTAGAAACATAGGGAATGAAAAAACCAGAAAAAATATTGAGCTTATCAATTTGGTATCTCGCCATTTTTTGCATAATCCCAGAATGCCAAACCGCCCACATATCGTAAATTGAAATAATTATTAAAAGTGCGATTATTGTCCAAAGATTCAGAATTGGAACAAACACCGCTGCGATTCCAGGATAGACAAATAATTCTGTTATGTTGTGAACTAAAAAATCTCTCTTGTAAATTTTAATGAACGCCAACGGCAAAGCCAAAACCAGAGCAATTATTGTCGCGTACTGCATTGTTGGAAGAATTGCGACAAAAGAAATGAATAAAGCAATTATGACGACGACAAAAAACCAAGCTTTCAAAATAAACTCGGCCTTAAAATGTGTCAGAAAAAACAAAAGCGAAATTGCTACGATAAATGAAAAAACAATTGAGCCGAAAAACACGCTAAAATCCGACTGAGTTTGTGCCTCTGGAGGAGATATCCAAGACAACGCGGGATTTGGAACCATTTGCATTGTCCCATTAACTTCTTTCTCAATATTAAAAGGGTCTTCACTTAAAACATAAAGCCCGATAAATTGGGTGATAATAAACATTCCAAGAATTATCAAAGTTATTTTTACGTTGTGCTTCATAAAGGTATAAAACAAAACGGGTTTTTAAAATTACCTCAATCTGATTGTGTCCAAATCCCGAGGAACATTTGTTTCAACTCTGTTAATTTTGTAGAGTGCTGAAGCCAAGTCCAATGATTTTGAAATTTCTCCGTGATTGATAACTATCCTCTTTGGTTTTGGTCTTATATTATTGAAGAAAGAAATTAACTCGTTTCTTCCTGCGTGAGCTGTGAATCCAATTAAAGTATGAACTTCCATGTTAACCTTGACAATTTCTTCTCTTCCGTCGACAATCATCTTAGTTTCTTTTATTCCATCTTGAACTTGTCTTCCTAATGAACCAACTCCCTGATAACATACAAAAATTATTGAATTTTTTTCATTGCCTGCAAATTCTTTGAAATATTCTACCGACGCCCCCCCAACAAGCATACCTGAGGTTGCAAGAACTATACATGGCCCACCTTCAATAACTTTTTTTCTTTCTTGGAACGACCCGACTCTGAAAAATACTTCTGACAAAAAAGGATTTTTGTCTTGGAAAATTTCTGATCTTACTTTGTTACTTAAAAAATCTGGATACGCTGTGTGAATTGCATTGATATCCCAAATCATACCGTCGATATAAATTGGAACTTTCGAAAGTTTGTCGGACTTCATAGCGTCTTCTAAAATTAACATTGTTTCTTGCGCACGCCCCAGTCCAAGTTCAGGAATTATAACTTTTCCCCCGCGCTCTATTGTTTTTTTCACTTTTTCTAAAAATTCTTCTTCTGCTTGCATTCTCGGGGGCAGAACATCTGTTTTCGCACCGTAAGTTGATTCTGTGATTACTGTTTCTACTCTTGGGAAAGTTGATATTGCTGGGTCTAAAAGTCTCGACTTTCCGTATTTGTAATCTCCAGTATAAAGTAAATTGTGCAAACCGTTTCCAATATTCAAGTGAACCATCGCACTTCCGAGCGCGTGCCCTGCGTTGTAAAAAGTTAATCTCACGTCGGGGGTTACATCTGTGACTTCATTGTAATTTATGCATACGCTGTGCTTGACCATGGATTTAATATCTGAAGAACTGAACAAGGGCTGTGCCGCCTGCTTGTACGCGACGCCGATAAAATCAAGTGCCAAAAGTGCCGCGATGTCTCTCGACGGAGGAGTTAAATAAACAGGGCCTTTGTAACCCATCTTGTACAAATATGGTAATAAACCGACGTGGTCAAGATGTGCGTGACTTATTATAACCGCGTCTAATCTATTGATGTCAAATTCAGGAACGTCAAATGTTGGGAATTTATCAGCCCCATGTGCAGCCACATCGACCCCGCAATCCAAAAGTATTTTTGAGTTTGGTGTTTGAAGTAACATGCAACTTCTTCCAACCTGCCTTGCCCCCCCCAAAAATGTAAGTCTTACCCAAACATTTGCTTTTTCAGGAGACCATTCTTTGTAAATTTTTTTCCCGATATCGTCGAGGAATTTTCTTCTATAATTATTGTTTGCATAAAGCACTTCTCGAATATTTTCAGTGATCTGACTTTTTATTGCGGGAGATCTCTGGATTTGCGGAGTCCAAAGAGTTTCGTTTTTTATTTCCTCGAGGATGCTTCCTTGTTTTCCAATTACAAGTCCGGGCCTTTTTGCTTCGATTACGACGATGCTTCGGTGAAAATCAAAAATAATATTTGTGATTTCTGCGTCCTTAGGAATTATCTCTCTTATTCTCTTTTCGACTTTTCCTTGCTCTGGAAGAATTTTTTGGTCTGCTCTTAATTCAATTCTTTTTTTGATTTCATTAACAATTTCTTTTATTTGTCCCTCGCCTTCCCTGAAAAAATTTTCGTTGTCGGTGTAGAGAACTATGTTTGCACCTTCAAAACTTGCGTCAACGATTTTTCCATGTAATCTATCTTGTATATTTTTAAGTATGTCCATTTTAATCTTTTCTTTTCTCTTTTATTGAAAATTATTCTCTATCTGTGTATTTTGGCTCTATTGTTTGGTCAACAACTTTTTTGATTCCATCTTTTGTTATTGTGAAAATATCAATACCATAACCACTTCCTGTATCCCTCTGCGTCGAGGATTTTAATGCTTCTTTAGCTAATTCTATTCCTTCTTTGAGAGTCATATCTTTTTTATATTGTCTTTCCAATAAACCCAAAACATAAGGCATGCCAGAACCCATATTTGCGTCATAATCATCTATTTTAGATATGCTTCCTGCGGGTTCAATTGAGTATAATTCTACAGAAGAGTCCTCATTAAAACCAGCTATCAAAAATCCTGCTTGTTGAGGAATCATAGAAGGTCTTCTTATGCCTGAATAAGACATGTTGTTTAGTAAACTTGCTGCTTGTTTTACCGTTGGTCTTGAACGAGATTTTAATTCTTTTAATTTTAACTCTGCGGTAAGAATTTTTGGAACTCTTTGAATATCTCCTGCAATGCCACACCCAGAGAGTATTAAATAATCATTAATTGGAAAAACTTTAAATTCATTTTTTCTCATAACTAAATGCCCCATAGTAACTTGCCTATCTGCTGCCATCACAACTCCGTCTTTGCAAACAATTCCTAATATTGTTGTCCCTGTTTTCAGTATTGAATTTTTTAACTCAGCGTCCATTTTTTTAGAACAATTCTTTAATATCCTTAGAATTTCTAAAAAATAGAGAAATGTATATTTTATAAATCTTTCGGAAGGCTTTTTGGAAAGTCCATGAATTCTAATTTGAAAAAATAAAAAGGTTTGCACATCATTTGATTTTGTTAACCCA
>CAYHMF010000040.1:0-8031 GCA_964357655.1 Candidatus Woesearchaeota archaeon
CGGGTGATGGAAAAGAGTATGAAACAGATTGTGCCAATACTGAAGGAATTTTTAGAATTATTCAATCAATTCCGTCGAAAAAAGCAGAACCATTCAAAAGATGGCTCGCTAAAGTTGGTTATGAAAGAGTGCAGGAAATTGAAAACCCTGAACTTGCACAAGAAAGAATGAAAAAGTTATATGAACAAAAAGGTTATTCTAAAGAGTGGATTGAAAAGAGATTGAGAGGAATTGCCATAAGACAGGAATTAACTGATGAATGGAAAAATCGGGGGATAAAAGAAGAGATTGAATTTGCAATTTTGACGAATGAAATAAGCAAAGCTACTTTTGGAAAAACAATCGAGGAATACAAAGAATTAAAAAAATTGAGGAGAGAAAATTTGCGAGACCATATGGATGATTTAGAATTAATTTTTAATATGCTTGGAGAAGCATCAACAACAAAAATTGCAAAAAGCAAAAATGCACAAGGATTTTCCGAGAATAAGATTTCAGCTATTCAAGGAGGAGGGATTGCAGGAAAAGCAAGAAAAGAGTTGGAGGAAAAATCAGGAGAAAGTATTTTATCTGAAGAAAATTTTTTAAGCGTGCCTGAAAAAATTAAAAAAAAGAAAAAAAAGATTAAAATTATTGAGGAGAGTTTGAAATGAAAATATCTAAAAATGTACGACACAACTAAACCTTATACAAAGAAAATTTTGGAGTTAATTTGCCAGACTTGGGAAACTCCATATGTTTCTGTAAAAGGAGGAATTGTTAAAAAGAAATTTTCTTATTTTGAAAATAGTTCCACCGACGGAATAGGCACTAAGGGGAATTATCATTGGCAACAAAAAAGTTTTAGGAATGCAATTCTCGATGCCTTGGCTATGAATCTAAATGATTTATTATTAAAAAGAGCAAGAGCTTATGGAGTTCATGACCATATTATAATTCCCGAAGATAATCACAATGCAATAATTGAGATTGTCGAAAATCTTTCAGAAGAGTGTAAAAAAAGAGATATTGCTATTTTGAGCGGGGAGACAGCAATCCATAATGATATGTCTGGTTTGGAAATTAGTGTAAGTCTCGACGGATTTGTAAAGAAACCCAAACCTAATTTATTTCTACCTGAAAATATTTTAGTGGGAATTAAAAGCAATGGATTACATTCAAATGGATTTACTAAAGTCAGAGAAGTATTTGGGGATGAATTCAGAAAAGAGTTTACAGAACCAACTTTAATTTATTCTGATGTTCTTTTAGGTATAAATGAGAAATATGATATCAAGGGAATGATGCATATCACTGGAGGGGCTTATAAAAAACTAAAAGATTTGCTTAATGATTCAGATGTTTTGATAAATAATAATCATAAACTAAAACCACAAGATATTTTTTATGAATTGCACAATAAGGGAATTCCCGACGAGAAAATGTATAAAACATTTAATTGCGGAATTGGATTTGTATTATCAATTATGAGAAAAGACGTTCAAAGCATAATTTCAGAGATTGAAGATTCTGGTTTTTTAGCAGATGAAATAGGTAGGGTAATTAAAGGAAATGGAGAAGTAAGTATTGAATCAATGTTTAGCAACGAAAAAGTTAAAGTTTAATTTTCTATTTTGTTGTTTGAATAATTTGAAGAAGATTTGGAAATATCGACGGGAAAGTGAGGTAATTGACGAAAAATTAAAATGGAGAAGTGTGATTTTAAAAAATAATCAATTAACTTTTAGTTTTTGAATTTGGATTGTGGGACGGCTTGTGGTGTTAGGCGTCCCGATGAATGAGATGAATGAAGGAGTTGCCCAAAGCTCGCCGTCACTTTTCTATAATTTTAGGACAAAATTGTTTTAAGTAGCAATTATCACAATCTGGATTATTTGGTCTGCACCATTTTCTACCAATTTCCCACGCAGAAAAATCAAAAATTCCAGGATATTCTGGGTGTAATTCTCTGGCACAATAAATTAATTCGTCATTGCTTGCGTTTTTTGATATGAAGCCCAATCTTGTAAAAACTCTTTTAACTTGAACGTCTGGCGAAATATCAATACAAATTCTATCTTGCATAGGGATTTTAAATTCTCTGGCTAAAATGTTAGCCGCCATTGTAGAAATTTTTACTCCAACACCTTTAAACTCCAAAAATCTACGGACAATAGTTGCACTTTTTGGATTGTCTTTCCAAATATTTGAAGCGTTATCTTGATATTTTGTATGGATAAGTTGTATTGTGGAGTAAAAATTTTCAGCCATTATATCATTAAATCTATGCAGACTTCTTTTTTTGAAAATTTCTTTCAAAGGATTTAAATCCAATTTGAGCAATCTTTCAAAATCAAAGCCACCTATTTCTTGAGAAATATAGTGGGGGATTAGCCAAGCTCGTTCGGCTTTGATTTGTCGGTCCATGACGCAAGCAAGAACATAAGCGTGGGAAAATTGATTTATATCATTGAGTAAAGTGTCTGCTTCCTCATTTCCTGTAAATTTTACTTTTAGGTATGGCTGACAAAATAATTCATTTCCCCGATTAATCAATGTTTCAACAATTTTGTCCTTATTATTCATAAGATTCATTAAATCATGTTTTTATATAAATGTTTTGAAAGGCGGGCGTAGGGCAATTTCACTCAACTAGTAATTTTGTGGGCTTTCACAAATTTATAATGTGCGTCACTTGTTTTCTTTTTACATTTCGAGCAATTATTTTTTAGGGTATAAGAATTACACGTCGGGCATTTTTTGAGTTTCATTTGAAAATTGCTAAATTACATTTCGTTTTTTATGAAATTCAAAAGTATGGGAATCTCGTTTGTAAGACTTTGCATGACTTCTCTTTCTGTCGCCTGTGGTTTTAGAGTTGTGTATTTTGCCACGAAGTTAGCAGCGGCAACCCCAAAAACTTTTGTGTCTCTATCTAATTCAATTGCGCTGACTATGTGTTTGATAATCTCTTCTGAATCTGCAGAAGGATTTTTCCTTCTATAAGCCAAAGCAGCACTTGCACCAACAATCATAGCAATTTGTTCATTATCTATCATTTTTTCCTCCCAATTTATTTTAGTATATTTAGTTAGTTTTTATTCTTTTGTAGTCTTCTATCTATATATTCATTTTTACTTAATTTCAACCCCTTATTTCATTTCCCTCAAGGTTTATTTATTCCCTGATAAGGATTCGAGAGAATGCTGGCGAGGGGATTTTTCGCGCGGGTTACACCAAGTCTATTAAATATTCTTTTAGTTTTTTGTGGAAAGATATAGTAAGATATTTGTCAAGTTCTTTTGGAGATACCCATTTTAATTCTAGAAAATTATCTCCTACTTTTTCTTTACCTTCAAAAACTTGTGTTAAAAAATAAACCCCTAACAAACCTTCTTTTTCAGGGTAAGTTTGAGAGAATATCGTTCCAAGATTTTTTACATTATACCCAGTTTTTATTTTTATATTTCTTTTCAAAGTTTTGTCAACATCTTCCCCCAATATTGCTTTTCCGCCAGGAAAATACCAAACTACATCATTTACCCCGGGATTATTCTTTTTTCTACCAATCAAAATTTTCTTTTTTACAGGGTCGAAAATAACTCCTAGAATGAGCACTTCAAATTTTGGGTTTATTTGTTTTTCCATTTTTTAATGGGTTCTCGAATCTATTTAAAGCTTTTTGTCTTCGGGCTTTGTCCGGAATGGACTTTCTAAAAAGTAATTTGGTTCTTTTAAGGCTTAAAAGTATAAATCAATCTTCAAAATATGCTAACTCTGGACAGAGCATGTCTTCGATATTATGAACTTAAATGGATATTCTTTATACAATTTCATTTTTAAGTAAAACTTATGTTATCCGAGTTGCTCGTCGTGAATTGTTATTTATTAGTTAAATCTGCGAACGAATGTAAGCAGTAATTGCCTTAGGTGAAAAAATTTAAATTGGAAATGTCTTGATAATCTGGCGACCCCCCCCTTATTTTCATCACCAAAACCGCTTCGCAACATCCTCTAATCATTTTGCTCAACGCCCCCTTGGGGCTTTCCTTTTTTCTTTTTATAAAATATAAAATAAATTAAAAAATAAATTCAAGTCTACCATTATTTTGATAGCTCTTCTTTTTTCTCAGGCTCTGCTGGTTGAGTTTCTTCTTTCTGAGCAGGGGATTCTTCTGTAACTTTCTTCAACTCTTTTTCATGCAAAGTCTGGTTTTCTTCAGACATATTGTCATTAATCTTTTTGTCCGTCATAATTTACGAAAGAATTAAGAGTATATAAATGGGAGTAGTTTTTTATATACTCCCTGTTACTTTTTTCTAACCTTTTCAGCTCTTTCCCAGAATATATAAAATCGTGATTTAAATCCTTCGGCAATATTATCATTTTTCATTTCTATAACTGTTATTGGATTAGCAAGAACTATTAAAAAAACAATGTCAGAACAAAGTATTGTAAAGATATTTGCCTCTTCATTAATATATCTTGTGTTCAAGAGATTATTTTTAGTTATCTTCTCGGTATCATCAAATTGCTTAGTATGTATAACTTTAATTGGGATTTCTTTTTTTATTGCAGTTTCATTTATTTCTTTTAAAAACCACTCTCCTAAAATTGCTTCAACATTTTTTGGAAGAATCCATATTAAAATTTCTTGTTTTAAATTAAGGATACTGGAGAGTGCTGCCCTTAATCTTGTTAAACCATAAGAAACTGAAATAGAACCCTCGGGCATTTTTGTGTTTGATATATTTTTGAGATATGAAGAAATTTCATGCAATTCTACTTGTTTTTGTTTCAAATATTCTTCGATTGCAGTATATTCTTTCGTCTGATATAATTTTCGTTTTTCATTTCGAATCTCAACAATAAATCCCATATGTTGTAATTTTCTTATTGCTCCATAAACACTTGATCTATGTTGGTTTATTCTCTGTGCAACTAAATAGGCAGTTGAAGCTTTATTTTTTAACAAGTCAATGTAAACGTCTATTTCGTTTTCAGTTAAACCAATTGATTTTAGCAATTCTATAAATTTTTCTTCCATATAAATTCTAATAAATTTTGTTTTATAAATTTAACGAGATTTTGGTTTTGTCCGAAATGATTAAAATTTGCAAGAAATTCGTCTCCTTCTAATGGACGGATGAATTAAATTGGAAATGTCTCGATAATCTGATAGTGTTGTCTTCGAGATTATGATTATTTATCTTTAACTTCAAATCGCATTCCGTATTTTTTTGATTGTTTTTCTATTCGAGAAACTATTTCTCTAAGTTGGTTGTCTGCTATTTTGGGGTTGTTTGCTTCTGCTTTGAGGATATATTTCCCGGCATGAATATATTTTATTTCTATTTCTTTGGAGTTCCCAAGGATTTCTTTTATTAGGATTATTCCGTCTGGTTTTGTTGTTACGAGGATTAGCTCTTTTTTGATGATGTAAGTTTTTTGTTTTTGAGATTTGATTATATCTAGAATTTTTTGGGCATTGGGGTTACCGACGACTTTTTCAAGTTTTTCAGAATTTTCTTTCGCTTCTTGTAAAAATTCAGAAACTTTTTCGTGTTCAGAAATTTCTTGGATTATTTTTTCGGCGTCGTCTTTTAAAATTGTTCTAAGAATACTCCTCGCAGTTTTTTCTTGTTTTTCCTGCTCGACTAATTCCTTTTTTTCTTTTGGGGTTACTCTTCTTAAAGACAAATCAATTCGATTTCCAGAAATTCTTAAAACTTTGCAAGCGATTCTCTTTTTTGGAACAACATAATCACGCAAATTACGAATTCTTCCAGGAGCAATTTCACTCATGATTATTCCCCCTTCCCCATATCCGTCGATTTTTACAAATACAACTGTTCCTACAATTCTGTCAACAGTGCACATTACTAAATCTCCAACTTCGAGTTCCATAAAATATGAAGAATTAAGATGGTTTTAAAGGTTTTGATGAGATATTACTTTCTGTTAATAATTAGTATGACGAGGTATATAATTGATAATATAATGAGTATGTATGAAATTATGTTAATTACTGAATATTGGGATTCTGTAAAGGTTAATCCAAGTATTCCATATTGTAGAGGTAGGGATTTCATTATAGCAGGGAATTTTAATATTAGCCCAATTACAAGAATTATAATGCCAATAATCAATCTCGATATACTAAACTCTTTCCAATCCATATTTTTTAAAGGATATTTATATTTTTAAATCTTAACTAATTCAATTTCCAAATTTTTTCTTAAATTATCAATAAATTCTTGTTCTTGTTCTTGTTTTATCATGCACCCTGCCGCGAATTCATGTCCCCCAACTTCCAGTCCCCCAATTTTTAGGACTACATTATTCAATACTTCTCGAACATTTCTTCCATTTTTTCCAACACTTCTCGACGACACTTTTATTTTGTTTGAATAATATGCCATCGTCGTGATTATTGTTCCTTCTTCATAGAGCGAGGAGTTTGAAAGAATGCTGGCGATTGTTCCAACCATTGTGTCTTTTATTTGGTCTTTCGCGTTGATTATAACAAAACCTTTTCCACTTATTTTTTCTGTTTCAGATGCAAATTTTAAACCAGAAATTATAAACTGTTTGTATTTTACATGAATTGCCTCGGCTTTCTTTTTCGCTTTTGAGTTTTCCATGCAAAGTTGTATCGCAATGTCCGGGCTTCCCAATCGCGAACAGGCATTAATCATTGCACTTAGTTCTCGCGCGTCCTCAATTTTGTTAAACATTTTTATGAGGAAGATATCCCCAATAATGCTTTCATTTCTTGACTTAGGATTTCTCAACATAATCGCAGTTACTAATCTAGACATTTCTTCTTCAGTCAATTCCAATAAACTTTTGCATTTGCCGTCGCCAGATGCCAATCCAGCTTCACGTAATAATTCCAAAACCCCTTTGATGTTTCCAGTAACATTTGGGATGTAAGGGTTTGAACAATATTCAAGAGTTCTGTTTAAAGGTCTTGTTGAAGGATAAATAAGAATTCCCCTCTTTTTTTGAACTTCTCCGTCGGTAACTATTCCATTATTTACTTTGTCAATTTCTTTTTCTAGCATGTCCCCAATCATCCCCAAAACCGCGAGCTTTGCCGAATCTTTAATATTTGGGCAAATTTGTTTGCAGAATAAATAAGTTAAACACGAAGAACTTATTTTTTGTTTGTCATGAAGTTCTGGATTAATGATTGTAACATTTTCAGGAATTTCTTGAATAATCTCGTGGTGGTCGACGACAAAAACTTTTTCTATTCCAGCATCCTTGATAGAGTTTAGACTTCCAGAGGCGAGATCAAGAAAAAGTGTAATCTTATTTTTTGATAAACTATATACCAAATCTTCCTCAAGATTTTTAACTATTTTTAATGTGAATTGCTTGTCGAGTTTTTTGAGTGTTTGAATCATGATTGTTGCAGACGTAATCCCATCGGTATCAAAATGACTAATTATCTGAACCTCTTGATTTTTGGAATCCTCTAAAAATTTTTTAGCAACTAATTCTATTTCTCCCTCTAATGAATTTTCCCTCTTTTTCATTTTTAAAAAATTAATTTACTAAAGACAAACCCTTAAACTTTAAAATATTCTTTTAGTTTTCTAAGCTTAGCAAATATTCTATCCTTTTCTCTCATAGCCTTTTTATCCTGAGGATTTTTTTCATGATGTTTAATAACTTTTTTTAGTTTTTCTTCTACATTTTTCAAATCTGGATTAATGTAAGCTTCGTGTTCTTTGAGAATTTTAGATATTTTTTTAGAATAATCTTTCGAATGGATTTTTTGTTTTTTTAATTCTTCTCCGATTTTCTCTGCAGTTAAATTTTGTTTAGTTAATTCTATTACTTTTTTCTCAAATTCTGATTGGGATAATTTTTTTGATTTTTCAACTTTGTCTGCTTCTTTTTCTGATGTTTTTTCTTCAGTTTCTTTTTCTTTTGTCTTTGGCATTCTTATAGGTTGCAAATTTCGTTTTTAAAGTTTGCTGTATGATGAGCGTGTCTAATAATTAGCTCGATGCTAATTATTTGATCATTACATCTTATCA
>CAYHMF010000041.1:0-8005 GCA_964357655.1 Candidatus Woesearchaeota archaeon
TTTGCGGGGTTCAATTCAACCCCACATTAAAATGTGGAGATTTCTTTTTAGTTAATAAAACAATTCCTACTAATAATAACAAATTAAAACCATTCCCGGGTTTAGTTGTACCAAGATATTTCTTTCTTGTTATACCTCTATCATCCCTATAACTTTCGTAATAATAAGGCCCATGAACCTTGTTTCCTCTTTTAATATACTTTTTATAAACCATTAAAAATTGTGTAGTAACACCCCTTTTTTTACTTTAAATGATACAAGAATTTATAGTTTAAATATTTTATTATGTTACCCCACATTTTTTCCTTAAAAATTTCACGCATTTCCCCCCTGTCCATCAATTAGTTCTTTACCTGGATTTCTGGGATATTTGAAACACGGATAATGCCCTGTATAATCTGGATTCATTGCCTGCTTACTACATTCAACCTTTCTCATAAACCCTACACCACAATAATCATAAATATTTTCTGGCATTTTTAAACAAAAATCAGACTCATCACAAACATTCTCCAAAGTTCTAGGAATATTTTTTTCATTCTCTTTCTTGTTTGTCATAAAGAAAATAAAAAATAATTATTTATAAGAATTATTGCAGTGAAAGATAATATTCATTATTCAGAAACTTCGCCATTCGCTTCTGTTTCAGGAACCTCTACCAAATCTGTAACAGAATCACCTTGCTGAAGCTTCACAACCCGCACGCCCTGGGTAGCCCTTCCCATTATTCTAATATTCTTTAAAGAAGTTCTTATCACAATTCCTTTCGCCGTCGTAATAATAATATTATCCTCGTTATTAACCTCAACAGTTGTCACAACATTTCCTGTTTTTTCTGTAATCTTTAAATTAATCACACCTTTCCCAGCACGCGCAGTTTTTCTATAATCTTCAACTGCAGTTCTCTTACCATAACCTTTTTCTGTTATAGTCATTATCGCACCTGAATTGAGAATTTCCAAACTTACCACTTCATCGCCTTTGTCTAATTTAATTCCTGTAACTCCATAACTCGCTCGCCCCATTAATCTAACATCGTCGCTGTTAAATTTAATCGCTTGTCCTTTTTTAGTTGCGAGCAATACTTCTTGTTTTTCTTTAACAACTTTAACGTCGATAAGCGAATCTGAATTATCTTCTGGCAAATTAATTGCTTTCACACCAGAAGCTCGAGGTTTTGAAAAATGGTTTAGAGAAATTCTCTTGACTTGCCCTTTCTTAGTCACCATAAACAAAGAGTCATCAAAGTTCTTTACAGAAATAACATTCGTAACTTGCTCGTCTTTTAAATTCAATAAATTAACAATTGCTTTACCTTTGCTATATCGTTCAGACGCAGGAATGTCATATGCCTTTAACCACAATACTCTTCCACGCGAAGTAAAGAACATAAGATAATCGTGAGTAGAACAAGTAATTAATTGCTTCACAAAATCTCCTGTCGCCAAGTCACTGCCGATAACTCCCCGGCCACCCCTCTTTTGCTCTTTGTAAGTTTGAGTATCCATTCTTTTGCAATACCCTTTGTCTGTTATTGTCACGACGACATCTCTTTTCTGAACTAAATCCTTCTCAGAAATTTCGGAAATCCTTTGAATAATTTGCGTCTTTCTGCCATCTCCATACTTCTTGCTCAACTCATTAACTTCCTTAACAATTATTTTAAGAACCTCATTAATATCTCCAAGAATTTTTTCCAGTTCAACAATAGTTTCTTTCAACTCTTTAGCTTCTTTATTCAACTTTTCCTGCTCCAAAGAAGTCAGCTGTTGCAATTTGGTTTCCAAAACTGCCTGAGCCTGTTTTTTAGTCAATGAAAATTTTTTAATCAAACTTTCGGAAGCCTCTGCCGCATTTTTGGATTTCTTAATTGTGCTAACTACCTCATCAATATTTTTCAATGCAATTACAAGTCCCTCGACAACTTCCTCTCTTTCTTTTGCTTTTTTCAATTCAAACTTTGACCTGTTTGTAATAATAACTTGCCTGTATTTCACATATTCTTCGACGACATCTTTCAAATTCAAAATTTTCGGTTGCCCGCCAACTAAGGCTAAAAAATTCACGCTAAAAGAATCTTGAAGTCGAGTATATTTGTACAAAGCATTCATTACAAATTTAGAACTCGTTCCTTTTTTCAGTTCAATAACGATTCTAATTTTTCCCTTAGAACTTTCATCACGCAAATCAGAAATATCTTTTATTTTTTTGTTCTGAACTAAATTAGCAATTTGTGTAATCAAACTCGTTTTGTTCAACATATAAGGAATCTCAGAAATAACAATTATCTCTTTACCTTTTATTGTTTCTGTCGTTGTTTTCCCACGCATAATTAATTTTCCTCGTCCGGTTTTGTACAATTCCAACATATCACCCTGAACAGCTCCACCAGTTGGAAAATCTGGTCCCTTAACAATCTCGCAAAGTTGCTCAATAGTTATATCTGGTTTTTTAATGTACGCAACAATAGCGTCGCAAACCTCAATTAAATTATGAGAAGGAATATTTGTCGCCATACCAACAGCAATCCCAGAAGCACCATTCAACATTAAAGTGGGGAGTTTTCCTGGAAGAAGTTCTGGTTCTTTTAAAGAATTATCAAAATTAGGAACAAAATTAACTGTTTCCTTGTCGATATCTTGCAACAATTCCGAAGTAATATTCATTAATCTTGCTTCAGTATATCTGTAGGCAGCAGCCGAATCCCCGTCGATAGAACCAAAATTACCCTGCCCAAAAACCAAGTGATATCTTAAGGAAAAATTCTGAGCCATTCTAACCATTGCTTCATAAACTGCGGTATCACCATGAGGATGGAATTTACCAATAACATCTCCAACAATTCTCGCTGATTTTTTCGTCGGAGTATTTGGTTTAAGCCCCATTGCATTCATCGAATATAAAATTCTTCTCTGAACTGGTTTCAAACCATCTTCAATTGCTGGAATAGCACGCGAAACAATAACACTCATCGCGTAATCAAGATACGCTTTCTTCATTTCTTCAGAAACTTCTGTATGAATAATCCCTCTTTCTTCTTTTCTTTCTGGTTTTTCTTCGGTTTTTTCTTGTTTTTCTTCTTCGTCTGGCATTTTATTTAACTCCCATCTTAGCAAATTCTTTTTTTAATTCTTTATTGTTTACAAACAAAATAGTATTTATCCCCAAATCATTTGCTACATCTAGATTTTCCTGTTTATCATCAACAAAGATAATTTGCTCTGGTGAAAGATTCATCTTTTTAAGAATTAATCTAAAAGATTCTGGGCTAGGTTTTCTAACTTTATCAATACAAGAAACAACCATCTCTTCAAAAATAGAATAATATTTTTTAGGTATTAAAATATCCTTGGTCATAAACCATTGTATAGATAGCACCCCCTGCTTGTAATTTTTAGCTTTCAATTTCAAAATAAATTTAATAAGAGTTTTGTTCTCAATCACATTTCTTTTTATCCCCTCATAAAATATTTTCTCTACTTTATTTACTGGAAGGTTTAATATTTCTGACAGAGAATTTAATGTTTCTTCTTTTGAAATCTCTCCTTTCGTTGACTTAAAATAAATTTCCTTAGATTTTTCAAATAATTCCTCATTATGAATATTAATGCCTTTTAATAAAATCCAAAATTCTTTATATGAACTAAGAAGATTTTTAGACACTCTTTTAGATTTATCTTTAGCTAAATAAATAACTCCTCCAATATCCCACACAATTCCTTTTATATTATTTATTTCGTTTGTCATTTTTTATATATTATTAATTTTAGTAATATTTAATTCACTTAAGGATTTGATAATCAAATCAGCATCGCTAAAATCTTCTCTCTTATGAAATTTGGTAATAAGTGCTATTGCTTTCATTCCTCCTTTTTTAGCAGCTTCTATACCATTAACAGCATCTTCAATCACCACACAATCTTTTGGGTCCACATTTAATTTATTTGCAGCTTTCAAAAATACGTCGGGAGAAGGTTTATGATTTTCAACATCTTCTGCAGTAATAATTACTTCAAATTTATTTTTAATCCCAAGAATCTCCAAGAGTTTATATGCCCTTAGTTTATGACTTGACGTTGCTACTGCTAATTTAAAGCCATTTTTCTTTAAAGAATTTAACAAACTGCTTAATTCACTATTATCCTTCAAATTCTTTCTAATTAATTTAATTTCTTGTTCAAAAGCATCTTTAGAAAATTGTGCAAAATCAATCTCCTCTTTTAGATTATAATCTTCTCTCCACATTTTAATTTGATCTCTTAAAGATCTCCCCAAATATTTTTTAATATCTTTATCAGGAATCTGAACCCCAAATTTACTTAATAGCATATTAAAAGATTCCCAGATGTATTTTGTTGAATCAACCAATACACCATCCATATCAAAAATTATTGCCCTCATTCTTCCTCCTCCTTTATTCCATCTAGAGTATCGTTTTCCGCATGATTAATTACCAATTCATTTTCCTCGTCGATATAAAAACTTAAAGATTGTTTTGTTTCCTTCAACTCTTCTAATTTAAAAATCAATTCATCAATTTCTTCCTCGTCCAAACTAAATTCAAACACATCTACCTCGTCAGAAATCTCGTGCTCTGGAGAAATTATTATTTCTTCCTCTGTGATTTCTATATCGTTGTTATTTTCGTCTTCCATTTTTTATTTATTCTTTTTAATTTGATTATTTATATAAAAAAGTAAGCCAAATAAAATTATAGTGAATATGATTACTGCAAAAAAATTAACCCAATTTGGATTGTTTGATAATTCGAAAAAATACCCTGCCCACAAATTACCTGTAAGCCCACCAACTATCCCAGTTAATGCCCCGACCCAAAATATCCCTTTATCTTTTTTATTTATTTTTTTCGTCATGCAACTGGTTCCTCCTTATCATCTAAATATTTCATGAATTCATCCTCGGTAAGTTCTTTTTTAGCAACATCTGTTCCAGTCCATTTACATTTGTGGCATTCCCATTCTTTCCCCCCACCTTCTTCTGCATCGCTTCCACTTAAAACAACCCCAACCTCGTCGCTCTTGCACTCGGGGCACACACGAATCTTAAAAGTTTTTCCTACTTTTTTTCCCCCTTCATTCTGTGTTTTTGGGCTTCGAAGAAGTACTCGTCCCTCCTTGGGAAACACCGAGCGATGCACAGATATTTTTCCTTTCGCTTTATTATACGCATCTGGCGAATCATATCCTTCTTTAATCCAGTCTGGTGTGCTTAGTTTGCTTTTTTTTGCCATTTTAATTTAAATTATCCCCCGCAAAGTATTTTTATTCCTATTAATTAATCTTGCTTGCATCCCCAATTTTAAAGCTGGTTCTATATCTTTATCTTGTCTATCCCCAATCATCATAACTTCTTCTGGAAGAATATTTAATTTATGTTTTTTATTTAATTGTTCAAGAGTAGAAATAAAAATTTCAGATTGAGGTTTTTTAAATCCAACTTCAGCAGATAATGATACGACGTCAAATTTTGAAAGGAATTCTGAAAAATCTTTTCTTATTTTTTTTGTTGTCAAACCATACATATTAGAAACTATTGAAACATAATAATTTTTATTCTTTAAATAATTAACAACCCCCCAACTATCCGCATAAAGAAAATGCTCATCTTCTGAAATTAAGGATTGTACTGATTTTCTTCTATTTTTATCTGAAATCACATCTTTTAATTTGTGTGTCATTAAAAGTTCCTTTTCTTCTTTTGAAATTATCTCTCCGATATCTTCACTATTTTCATGAAACCCCAATGTTCCCATCCAATCAAAAAAATATGCTTTTATCATTTTATTTCAAATCCCCTATTCTATATTTATATTCTTTTGAAATCTCTTCATTAAACAAGTCAAAATAAGTTTTCTCAACTTTTAAGCTAAATAATTCTCTTTCTATTTCAGATAATCTTTGGGTTTCTAAATTAAATATAGTTTTATCGTCGGAAAATTCCAGATTAGATAACACTTCAAGCAAAGAAAAATATTCTCTATTAAAAAATTCATAATCATGTGTTTCTACTCTTTCTCTAAGATTTTTTAGTCTATCAAATATATCTTCTTTATTATCATTAAAATTTATTATCATTTTATTTCAAACATCTAATTGTACCCCCCTTGCGTTTTCTTGAATAAATTTCTTTATGCGAAGTGACTGCGTCGACGAGCATCCGAATTTATTTATTTCAAACATCTAATTGTGCCCCCCTTGCGTTTTCTTGAATAAATTCTTTTCTCGCCTGAACATCGTCACCCATCAGCATCGAGAAAACCTCGTTTGCCTTAAGAGCATCTTCGACAAATATCTTTTTAAGTTTTCTTGTCTTCGGATTCATTGTTGTTTCCCATAATTGATCTGCGCTCATTTCACCAAGACCTTTAAACCGCGTCACATCCCCCTCACCTAATTTCTCGGTAATTTTTTTAAGCTCATCTTCAGAATAAACATAATGATCCCCCCTCTTTCTTAATCTAAACAATGGTGGCATCGCTGCATAAATATTTCCATTATCAATTAATTGCGGGGTAAACCTGAAAAAGAAAGTTAAAAGCAAAGTCTTAATATGTTCTCCGTCGGTGTCTGCATCTGTCATGATTATAATTTTTGGATATCTCAATTTAGTAACATCAAAACCATCTCCAACTCCAGTTCCAATAGCAGTAATTAAATTAACAATCTCCTCGCTAGAAAGTGCCCTTACAGGATTGGATTTTTCAACATTCAAAATTTTTCCTTTCAAAGGAAGAATTGCTTGATTCTCTTTGTTTCTCGCCATCTTAGCGCTGCCTCCCGCAGATTCTCCCTCGACGATGTAAAGCTCAGTATCTTCTGATTTCCTATTGGAACAATCGGCAAGTTTTCCTGGCAAGCCCCCTAAAGAAAATACACTTTTTCTTCTAACTAAATCTTTTGCCTTCTTCGCTGCAAGCCGTGCCTTCGCCGCATCTAATGCCTTCGACGCTACTTTCTTCGCAACACTCGGGTTCTCTTCAAAAAATTCAGACAACGCAGCACTAACAATTGAATCAACATAACCCTTAACATCTGAATTACCAAGTTTGGTTTTGGTTTGTCCTTCAAACTGCGGGTCAGGAATTTTAATACTAACTATCGCAGCCAAACCTTCACGAACATCTTCTCCAGAAAAACTCTCGTTTTTCAACAATCCTTTTTTCTTAGCATAATCATTGATAACTCTTGTAAGAGCTGTTTTAAAACCAGAAACATGAGTCCCACCCTCGACGGTATTTATAGTATTTACAAATCCAAAAATAGATTCATTAAATCCGGAATTATACTGGATAGCAATTTCAATAATCATATCTTTTACTTCTCTTTTAAAATAAATTGGTTTGTGCAAAACTTCTCGTGATTTATTTACCCAAGTTACAAATTCTCTAACCCCTCCATCATAAAAAAATTCTCTTTGATTATTTTTAATTAAATCATTAAGATTAATTTTCAAACCAGCATTCAAAAAAGCTATTTCTCGGAATCTTGTTTCAAGAAATTTATAATCAAACTCGAGGGTAGAAAAGATTTGTTCATCTGGCCAAAAAGTAACTTTGGTTCCTGTCTCACTTGGGTCACATTTACCGACGACAATTAATTTGGTTTTTGGGTCTCCTCTAGAATATTCCTGCTGGTGAATTTTCCCTTTTTGTTTTACTTCAATGATTAATTTTTTTGAAAGAGCATTGACAACAGAAACTCCGACGCCATGAAGCCCCCCTGAAATCATGTATGATTTCTTGTCAAACTTTCCTCCTGCATGAAGTTTTGTAAGTGCTACTTGCACAGCAGGAACCTTAAGAGTTGGATGATTTTCTACAGGAATTCCTCTTCCATCGTCTTCGACTGTAACAGAACCATCTTTATTTAAATAAACATAAATCTTTTTGCAAAAACCTGCAAGTGCCTCATCGACAGAATTATCCACAACTTCATAAACTAAATGATGGAAACCCTCCTTTCCAGTTGAACCAATATACATTGCG
>CAYHMF010000042.1:0-7844 GCA_964357655.1 Candidatus Woesearchaeota archaeon
AATTTCTAAGAGAAGTTCGAAAAGAAGAAATAAGAATTATTCAAACTTCTCTAAACATAAATCTCTTTCAATTAGAGAAATTTTTTCTTACTAAATTATAAAAAATAAAAAAATAAAAAATTTTGGTTTACTTGAAGAGCTTAACTAAACCCCAAATACCACAAACAGCAATTACGTAGTAAATTATTGTTACTAAGATTGGTACACTTCCGAGTAATAAGTCCACTACATTATAACCTAATTCATCAAGTCCCCAATTGATAGCACCAATATTAGCCAAAACTAATGCTATTTTTTCAACTATGTTGTTCATTTTTAACCTCCTTTTCACTGAAATATATAAGAAAATATACTATATAAAACTAACTTTTTAACTTGTTTAAAATAAAAAGATGAACACTCCTTCTACAACTGCTGCTAATGCCAGAAGAGGAATTATCACTAATAAAAGCACTTTGATGGAAGAAACTAAATTTTTCCATAAAAATTTCATATTATTTTTTCTTTGTAAAATAAAAGAACTCAATCTTAACCCCAAACCAAGTGCTATGAACACTGCAGTTAATTCAAATATCCCGTGGGGGAGCAATCTCCACAAACTCCAGACACTTTCGTTTTGAATAGTTACTAAAGAAACAAATCCTAACACATATCCGTTAACAATTGCTATCAGCACTGGAAAAACCCCAAAAAATATTCCGAGAATCATTCCAAAAAAACTATTCTGCAAATTATTCCAAAAAATAAATCTTGTTAATTCCAATGAAGACATATTTTTAGTCTTTTCAATTAATTCTTGAATGTATTCTATTATTATTTTGGAAATTGATTCTGGAATAGGCACCAAAAGCCCGATAAAAACAAAAACAAAGAATATGGCAACAATTGAATAAATAAAATCTTTTGACTCTTTGATATAGCTCCAACTATCTTTGTATTGCTTTTCTAAATTAAATCCATTTTCTTTTCTTAATTTTTTCTTTTTCATCTACTAAAAACTCTGCTTATGTATTTTGTTTTATTGGGATATTTTTTCTTTAAGTACTGCCCGTAAATTAAACCTACAACCAGCCCTCCAAGATGGGCGCTGTTTCCTATTGGAAGGGGAACGAAAAAGTCTATTATTACTAATGGGACAATCGCAATTATTGGCAAGAGCCACATCGGCAATTCAAGAGGAAGAGAAATCTTTCTGAAATTACTATTGAATGAAAATATAGAAAAAATCATAACTAAAAATAAAAGATTTATTACAAGACTGAGTGTTGTTGCAAAACTTGCAGGAAGAACTTTTTCTAGAACGACTTGCGCAATTATAAGCAACAAGGGACCGGCAATAAGACATATTTTTGAATAAGGAACTAAAACAGCCAAAACTCCTAAAATCCCAAATATCGCACCACTCGCTCCGACGCCAAATGAATCGTTGCTAAATATTAAACCAGAAGAGACAAAAAATAAACCTCCAACTAATCCAGAAATTAAATACAGCCAGAAAAATCTTTTTCCTCCAATTAGCTTTTCAAGAAAATTCCCTATAAAAAACAAAGAAAACATATTCGCAAAAATGTGGAAAAATCCTGCATGCATAAACATGCTTGTTACAAAAGTCCAAAAATATTTTCCCTGTAGAATATTTGAAGGTTTAATTGCTATCGCGTCTATAGAAATCGTGCTTAAAGAAATAAGAAGTGTAAACACCCCAAATAAAAAAACATTTATTATAACCAAACTTGTATTAACACCCATGCCTTCGAAAAAATTCTTTTTCCTTTTCGGATATGTTTGATAAACTGCCATGTTATAAGTAAGATATGAACATATTTATAAATTATTCTTTTTCGTTTTGGAAAGTTGTGAGAGCATTATCATTTTCTCACTTATTATAGTTGTAAGATTGTTTTATCAGCTCAAACAACTTTACCAATTCTTCTTTATTTTTTACCAAAACTTCGTAATCTCCATTCCCCCAATGTCCAACTTTTGGTTTTGTTAAATCTCTTGCAATTCCAAAAATATCATTTAATTTTCCACTTGAAACATTCAAGAACGCTTTAATTGCATTTTTCTGAATTACAATATCGACAAAATTAGTGGTAAGTTTGTAAGCTATATATTTCTTTTTTGCTTCCTCGGTAATAGATTCGTCTAAACCAGTGACCATTTCTTTAAGTTGCATAAATAATTCTTTTATCTCTTTCGAAGCAACCTGTAAATGGTTTTCAATAGTGTAATCTTTTTGAAGTTTGGGCAGAGTTTCTTTTTTGCTTTTCTCAAATATTTCCCTCGTGCTGACTTTGATTTTTTTTTGAGATTCTAATTCAACCATCAAAAGATTATCTTCATAAATTCTGTATTTCAAAAGTTCAATTTTTATTGGTAAAATTTCAACAGTATCCAAATCAAATTTATTGTAACTTTCAGCAACACATATAACTCTCGGAGAAGCCCAATCAATATCTAATTCTATTTTCTTATTTCTGCATAAAATTTCAAAATCTGCTTTGTGGTCTAATAACCATCTCAAATAAGATAAACCCTGATTTATCACATTGTCATTTTGGTTTCTTTTGTATTCAATAATAACTGGAGAACCATTTTTATCAATTCCTAAGGTGTCGATTCTTCCTCCAAAACGTGTGCTATATTCAGTTGCTAAAAAATCAACATTCAAAATAGTTATGAGATTCTGCTCAAAAAGTGTTTGGATATTTTTCTCTTTATCTAAATCAACTAATAATAATTTCTCAACATTTGTGTTTTTTATCTTAAATACCGCCATGTTATTTTTTCTTTTTCTTAATTTTTTTAAGAATTTTTTTCTTTACCAATTTCTTCGCTGTCTTCTTTACCGATTTCTTTTTAGAAATTTTTTTAACTATTTTCTTAATCAGCTTTTTCTTATCCTTCGCTGTTTGCTCTCTTTTTTTCTTTCTCATTTCATCTTTTAACTTCTTCACTTTTTCAATTTCTTTTACTCTTTTCTTTTCTACAATTGATTGTTCTTTTTCCATTTCCACGTTGACAAGTTCCAATTCCTTTTGCAATCTTGTCAAATCCTTTCTAAAATTTTTCAAATCTTTTGTTTTGTCTTTAATAGTAAAAATATCCCCACACTCATTACAAGTAAAATCATAAGCCAAAGCATTTTCTTCGTTAACTTCAATCACGCATCTTTCACAAACATAATAATCCTTTAATTCTCTACTATTAATTTGAGACGTCAATTGCCCGATTTTTTTGTTCAAAATTCCTCTTAGAAATTCCAAAGCCTTGACAGTTTCAATTTTCCAGAAATAAGTATACCATCCTTTTCTTTTGTCTTTTTTTCTTATCGACGATACAATTCCGTGATCTGATAATTTATATAAAATATTTCTCGTTTGATTTATAGTTATGTCTAATTTTTTCGCTATTATGAATTCGTTTACATGTTTTTTGCTATTGATTAATTCTACGATATCTTCTGCTTGTTTACCAACGATGACGCTGATAACTTCCTTAAGAAATTTATTTAACATCAACATACTAAAAAATATTCAAATAAATACCTTTCGGTTTCTAAAATATCTGTAAATTAGAAAACGTTGAGAGGTTTTACTTCGACATCGGTTTTCATTTTTTAAAGATTATAATTTTAGAAGGATTTTTAAACTATATTGTGGTTTATATATCACAAAGTCTATAGATTACATTATAGATTTTAAAAAATTAAGGGGTTACAAAAATGAGTTGGTTTAATAAAAAAGAGGAAAAAAAGAATATCACTAAGCCGAATTTAGAATTGCCTGAATTGCCAAAACTTCCGGAATTACCTGAATTGGAAGAAGGAATCGACCTCACAAGACCGTTATATCATCTACCAAGTTTTCCTACAAGTTCAATTGGAGACAAATTTTCAAGAAACACAATCAAAGACGCAATAACTGGGGAAAAAGAGGAAGGGATTGACGCAGATGAACTTGAATCTATAGAAAACGAAATACAAGAGATGCGAGGTCCCTACAAACCATTTACTGAAGAAGTTCAAGAAGAATATGAAGATATTTCTATGCCTATGAGAAGAACGCAACCAGTTTTTATAAGAATTGACAAATTCGAGGAGAGTTTGAACATATTCAAAAAAACAAAAGAACAAATTGGAGAAATAGAAAAAATGCTCAGCCATATTAAAACTATAAAAGAAGATGAAGAAAAAGAATTAGAATCATGGGAGAAAGAAATACAATCTATCAAAAAACAGATACAAAGAGTTGATAGCGACGTTTTTTCTAAAATAGAATGAAAACTAAAATTAAGAAATTTAAAAAGGCTCCTCCAAAAATAGATCTTGGAGATCCGATTCATATAAGATTGGAATACACCGACGCAGTTAAATCAAAAAAGGATATTCTTTTAACAGAAATGAATTTACTCAAAATATTAAGGATTATGAAAAATTATCATTCTCTCAGAACAGAAGAATTAGACGCTAAAATTAATCTTTACAAAAAAGTAATGGAATTGAGAGCAAATTTTAAAAAAATCGAGGACGTGTTTCCTAAAATAAAAATTCCGAACATACTAAATAAAGGAAATATTTTTGAAACAACTAACATTGAAGAAAAATCAGATATTCAAGGAAGAATAAAAAACTCGCGAGTTGAAGAACGCAACAAGGATATAGATTATCAACTAAGAGAAATTCAAGAAAAATTAAAGGCATTGAGCAGATGATTTTTCCTATTAGGAATTGAAAGATTTTTAGTAAATTTACCCTTTTCGCAATTGCTCGTCGTGAATTATTAAATCTGCGAACAAAGGTAAGTAGTAAATTGTAAACTTTTAAGATTGGGTTTTTGAAGAGAGAATATCGCAATATTTCTGAATAACAAATCTTTTTAAAATAAACTTTCTTCTTAAAATCATGATAACAAGAAAAGAGTTAATTAAAAAATATATTGAATTTTTCAAAAAGAAAAATCATAAGGAAGTTCCAAATGTATCTTTAATTCCGAAAGATGATCCAACAGTTTTGTTTACCACAGCCGGGATGCACCCTCTTGTTCCATATTTGCTTGGGCAAAAGCATCCCTTGGGAAAACGCCTGGTGAATGTTCAAAAATGCATAAGAACAGGAGACATCGACGAAATCGGGGACACTTACCATCACACTTTTTTTGAAATGCTTGGAAATTGGAGCATTGGAGATTATTTCAAAAAAGAAGCCATAGAAATGAGTTTTGAATTCCATACAAAAATTTTAAAAATTCCTCTTGAAAGATATGCTGTAAGTATTTTTTCTGGAAACAAAAATGCAAAAAAGGACGAAGAGTCTGTTAAAGTGTGGTTAAAGTTAGGCATTCCAAAAGAAAGAATTATTTTTTTAGAAAAAGATAATTGGTGGGGACCTGCTGGAAAAACCGGCCCATGTGGACCAAGTACAGAAATGTTTTATTGGAAATTAAACAATAAACCTGCTCCAAAAAAATTCGACCCTAATGATAAAAATTGGGTTGAAATTGGAAATGATGTTTTAATGGAATTCATAAAAGAAGATTCTGGAAAATATGTTCCTGCCAAACAAAAAAATATTGACTTTGGGGGAGGAGTTGAAAGAACCGTCGCTGTATTAAATGGACTTGAAGATAATTATTTGAATGATGCTTTCAAACCGATTATTGATGAAATTGAACATTTGTCTGGAAAAAAATATGGGAAAAATAAAGAAGAAACAAAAGCAATGAGAATAATTGCAGACCATCTTAAAGCGAGCGTGTTCATTATCTCCGACGGAGTTTCCCCCTCAAACACTGAACAAGGTTATGTTTTGAGGAGATTAATAAGAAGAGCTGTCATGAACTTAAGAAAACTCGGATTCATAGGAACTGATTTAATTTACCCCATTGCAGAAAAAATTTTTGAAATTTATGATGATTACGCAGACCTTCAAAAAAACAAAAGAAATATTTTAAGAGAATTAGAAAATGAAGAATTGAAATTTGAAAAAACCTTAGAAAAGGGTTTGAATGTTTTTGAAAAAATGGTCCAACAAAAAAAATCAATTTCTGGAAAAGATGCTTTCTTGTTATTCCAATCATATGGCTTCCCGATAGAAATGACTAAAGAATTGGCGACAGAAAAAAAGATAAAAGTAGACGATAAATCATTTGAAAAAGAATTGGAAAAACATCAAGAGCTTTCGAGAACTGCGTCGGCAGGAAAATTCAAATCAGGGTTGGCAGATGATTCTGAGGCAACTACAAAACTTCACACTGCAACGCATCTGCTTTTAGCCGCGCTAAGAACTATTCTAAAAAATGAAGAAATAATTCAAAAAGGGAGCAACATAACTCCTGAAAGATTGCGTTTTGATTTTTCTTTTAATAGAAAACTTACAGAAAAAGAATTAGAAGAAGTTGAAAATTTAGTCAACGCCCAAATACAAAAATCTTGCGAAGTCAAAAGAGACGAAATGTCTCCAGAACAAGCAAAGAAAAAAGGGGCACTTGGAGTTTTCGGAGAAAAATATGGGGAAAAAGTTTCTGTTTATCAAATTGAAGATTTCTCGAATGAAATCTGTGCAGGCCCGCATGTAAAAAACACTTGTGAGCTCGGGCATTTCAAAATAAAAAAAGAAGAATCTTCGAGCTCGGGGGTCAGAAGAATAAAGGCTGTGTTGGAGTGATTTTAACAAACACAGGTAACTAATTGGTTTTGGCAAAATCTTGGAATTATTTGAAGAAAAGAATTTATGATAATACTCTTTATTAGTATGGGATCGTAAATTTATTCATGATGCCATCATGTTATCAGCAATAGGATTTTCAATTTACCGAAGAGAAAAGTCAGAAGCCCCCCACCTCGCACTCGCTTTGCTCGTGCGAGAACGACGAAAAGAAAAACAAAGATTTATAAATATGTTCTGAAATGTATATATTGAGATGAACAAAAAATATATTTTGCCGATAAGTTTAATGCTTTTAGTTGGAATTACAATATTTGTTTCTGCAACAATGACTGTAAAGACAGCTAATGAAAAAAAATATTCTATTTCTGTTGAAGTCTATCCGGGTTGGAATATTATTTCTGGTGTATATCCTCCACAACAAATATCCTCCGGAAGCGAAATTGAAAAAGAGGATATTAAAGCAGTTTGGTTTTATTCTCCAATCGAAAAAGAATATATTCAGATATATCCCGAATTAGATAAGACACGTTTACAAGATTATGATGACGAATATGTTTTTTCAAGTTCTATGTGGGTCTATTCTGAAAAACAGGGAACAATGCTTTACGATTCAATAGTTTATTCTGATTTTCCATCCTTGGAGACTACTCAACTAATCTCTGGTTGGAATTTTATAACAATTACTTCTGAAATGGAAGGAAAATCATTAAATGATTTAAAAGGGAGTTGTAATATTGAAAGAGCACACATATGGTACCTTGTTGATAATTATTGGGGCACTATAAGTTTAGATAGCAAGATTGGGATAGAGTCAATTGGAATGGGATCAGTAATTAAAGTTTCATCGGATTGTAATCTTGGAGAAGGCGGGAGTTCAACAACGCCTCCACCAGTATTACCTCAATATATTTAAAATGTTAAAATCAAAGAGAGGGATGAGTGCTTGGATTTGGATTTTAATAATCCTAATTGTTTTAGCAGTTGGCGTTGGACTTTATTTCTGGCTAACAGGAGATTCTTCTCCAATAGCTAATGGCGGAAATTCAATTCATCAACCACCTGCACTACCAAGTGGATAAAGATAAATCTTTGTTTTTTCCCACCCCCCCTAAACTACCACATAGTAGGGGGGGGTCTGACAAAAAAAATAGCTTACTTAGGAAGATTATTTTTA
>CAYHMF010000043.1:0-7655 GCA_964357655.1 Candidatus Woesearchaeota archaeon
CTAAGCCCTGAAAACACGCTTGGTTGCCCCGACACATAATTTATTCCCTGGCATATATCATTCCCTTTTCTATTCTCGGCAATTCCTCCCTCACCAACATTGCACAAGTAAAAACTCGACACAGCCCCAGATGCATCATAAGATTTTATATTTCCTCCAACAGGAAGTGTCTGTGCTATCGACGCATACCAGCCATTCTTCACATCAACAGGAACATTTGCAGGAAGCCCAGCATACGGCTCTGTTTCAAAATAATTCAGTTCTGGATTTTTGTATGGGTTTTGATAAGTTTTTGGGTCGTATTGTTTAAATTTAAATTTCTTCAAAATATCGTTAGTGATCAATTTGTCAGTTATAGTATTTCCATCAATATCAGTAACATTTACAATTTGATATTCATTTCCTTGAGTATTTTCTAAATGGAGAATATAATTTTTATTTCCATAAACAATTGGTTGATACGACGCATCTTTTGGAATATCCCCAAGTCCATTTGGCATTTTTCTCCCATTATAAATTCCCTCTATAGCATCTTTATCAGAATAAGTTCCTATTTCCAATCCATCTACTTTCAATTTTTCACCCAAGGTTTTAGAAAAAGTTGTTTGTGCTATCTCATCTTTTGTCGTCTGGTAAATATCTATAATAGTTGACTTTAATGCTTCTTCAGTTCCTTTAAGCTGTGAATTCAGTTGCAAGCTTCTTAAATCTTCTAAATTAGTTTTATCTGAACTTAAATTTCCAACAAAATCATCAATCTTAATTGTCTGCCCTTGAGAAACAATTTCTCCACTTGAGAATATCCCATTAAGTTTTGCTTTAAGATCGTTTTTGTAATTCGGCTTTTCTAAAAGATTTTTCTTCACACACTCTGTGTCATAATGTTCTTCTTCAATTAAAAGTTTTGATATTGGATTTTCTACTTTGCACCCTGATTGCAAATTTTTCATTTCAGTATTTTGCGTTTCCATTTTTTCCAATCTCGCTTCAACCTCAGCGTCGATATCCTTGGCTTTGTCAATAAAACACGCATCGAGTGTGCTGTATTTTTTATCATTAACCATGCTCTTGCACTTTTCATTCCATCCTCCCTCCATTCTCATAACATCTTGCCGTGCAATTGCCGCACCTCCAATATTTGAAAGGAAATTCTTAATCATCAATCCTGCACTCGTCGCAAAGCACGCTGCCTTGAAACCTGTTACAACTTTCCCCAAACTTTCAGACTTCTTTTCCCATTCCTTAATTGTCTCATCCAAATTCTTGATTCTTTCTTTTGTTTTTTCAGGAGACAATTTTATATTTCTTTGTTCAATTCCAATTTTAAAACTAAAATTCGCTTCTGTTCCAGCGTTGTTGATGCTTGGGATCACACTAACCTTCGCAGATTTTTTTAAGTTTATTTTGTTTACAAATATTTTGTAACCAGGTCTTCCAATAATTTTAAAATCATTAAGCATAACCTCTAGTTTATTCGTTTTCCATCCTACTTCTTTATACCATGCCTCTTCTATGTTCACATCAAACTCAACTCTATCGTCTTTAATTTCTCTCAAAGTAATAGTTTCATTTTCAGAAAGATAAACTATCCCTCCTTTTTTCAAACTCTTTGAACCAGAATAATTCCCCGTATTAGTTAGTATCAGCTCAACTCCATAATCTTCAAAATCAGGTTCATTCACTGATTCAAAAGAAATTCTTTTCACGACGCCATTAATTGAAATTTCTTTTGTTGCAATTTCAGAATTTGCAATTCTAATATCAGAACAAACTTGTCCAGTACTAAAATAGTTTTTCACATAACGAGAATCTGGATATTTCTCTTTGAATTCCTTACATAAATTACTAACAGATTTTTTTTGTTGCATCATTTCTGCAATAAATATACTTTGCGAAAACGCATCTTCACTAAGTGTTGTTTCATAACCTGCAGGATATTTTTCCGACGGGTAAGTGTTAATAACATTGTTAAAATTCTGTTGAGCTAATTCATAATACTCTTTAGACTCTTTGAGTAAAGTTGTATCTCCTCCGTCTCCAAGACCAACAATTTCTATTTTATTGCCATAAACTACTGCAGATTTATTATTAGATTCGATAGCTTCACTAATCTCTGTTCCTGCCACCAAATAATTTGCAAATCTTTTAATATTTTCCCATGTTGCTTTTCCTACAAACATAAATACTTTTTTAAGCCAACTACCTTGATTTTGAGCCCCCCAACTTCCACTATCGTAAGATGCAACCTCAGAAAGCATTTTGTCAGAAAGTCGATCTTCATGATAAGGTGCCTCGACAAATCTCGCATAAAGAATTTCTTTATTTTCATTAGTTTTGGTTTCTCCAACAAATCCCAAGAAAATACTTTTTGTATTATCGCCCTTGCCGTCAATTGGAAGTTTATCCCCAATAGAATATTCTGTTTCTTCCCCGTTGTTTAATTTCAACTTTACCTTCGGGCTAATCCTCAAATTAAACTCTTCGGATTTTTCATCTCCCTTGCACTGAATTTTGACTTGTTGCAACAAACCTTCTTTTTTTATTCCATTGGTTTTCGCAACATTGCATCTTTCTTCCAAAAATTTCTCTCCCTCTGCAACTTCAACAGTGTCGCCATTAATGTTTAACTTTGCTCTTGTGCCTGGATTATCAAAACTATTAAGTTTGATTTGCAATCTTGTCAAACACTCGTCCATTGTCGGCAAAGAAATTTCCTCAGAAGTTTGACCTTTTTCCAAATCCACGCTTTTAATTTTTCTTGTTCCATCATAAACTGCAATTCTTGCTTCAGTGTCGTCGATATATTCTAATCTCAAAAATCCTTTTCCCTTCCAAAAACTATACTGGTTTTTTGCATTTTCCCACTCTGCATCACTCTTGAACTCAGGAAGATAAAACTCTGCTCTTCCAATTCCAAAAGCATTTTTTATGTCGTATTTTATTTCTGCTGTCAAAGTTCCCTCGACGAATTCTGGAACCGCAGACGCGTTTTTTTGTTTTTCCAAAACTATAACTGCATAACCAATATTATCCAAAACTGGTTTGTTCAAATCTCCCTTAACTCCCAATGCTGATTTTGCAGGGTGAAATCCAACTCCAGAAACTCCTTTTGGATATTTTCCTTTAAAAGAAATGCTTTCAATTGCTTCAACATCTATCAAAGGATTTATTTTTGTCGCGGCAAGCTGACAGAAAACAGGAACATTCTGCTCCTCGAGCAAATCAGTTCTCACGACGGTAGGGGTGCAACCAAAAGGCATTATCTGAATTATGAAATCCTGCCCTGCCTCGCACATTTCTTTGTTGAATTCCAAACTGCTGGGAACTCCAACCACACTACTTGACAATCCATAATAAGGATTTGACTGCATATACGACGCTGCTGATACAAACATCGTACTAAACAAGACGAGCAATCCTACGAATAACAAACTCTTTTTTGTAACTTTTAGGTTATTCATTCTTGTTCTATTTGTTTTTTTCATTTTTATTAACATCTGTATTTTATTACAATCATTTGAACACAACATCCAAATCTTTTTCTTCAAACAAAATATAATTTGTCTGCAATTGCTCCATTGTCGCAGGTGTCGGAAGAGTGCGGGCATTTATTCCAATAACTTTTGATTTGGCTAATTCAGATTCCAAAATATAATAGTTCTCAGTTCCTCCTCCAGCCAGTGCATTACTAATTATTTGTTCAGGAATATTGATGTCAAAGCACTGCTCGTCGGTAAATCCAAAAATTCCTCCAATTCCTGATTTAGGAACTTCCATGCATTCTTTAGTTGTTGTCCCCTCTAATTTCAAACTTGAATTTTTGTAAACATAAACTTGAATTTCATATTGCCCTTCACTCAATTCGACCTTTGTCTGTGACGGATAAACAATTGTTTTTGAATCTGTTTCAGAAATAAAGCTAATAACTGCTTCGCCTCTGTCTCCTAAATATTTATCTCCTTCTAATTTTAATTCGATTTCTTTTTCATAAGTTCTGTCTAAAATTACGTCGACACTTCCTCCAGCAATAGTAGAATAAAGATTTCTCGATTCCTTAAAGCCATCTGCTTTTACAACTATAAATCCGTTAACACATTGAGGGAAATCCTTGGTTAGAGTTCCTGACTGAGTTTTTCCAATATTGCAAATATCGCTAAAGCACTTGTACGAAATATCAGCGTCAAGAGGTTTTGAAGAAGTATCATATGTGTTCACTTGAACTGGCGTGTTCATGTATTGGCAAAGCTCTGGAGATTCAACTGCAAACGCGCTTGTGTCTAATGCTTCTCTCGGCTTATTGCCCTGAATAACTACTGCGACGGGAAACTGGAAAAACTCTCCGCTAAGTTCAGAAAATACTTGAACTAAAACAGGATATCTCATGTTGTAAACATAATGATAAGGAACATAACAGAAGCCCAAAACTCCCATGCCTGGCTGGTTCCCAACTGGTTTTGAAATTAAAACACTTCCTTCTACGGGATCAACTTCAAACATGTTTGCCCATTCTTTTGAATTTACAAATCTTACTTCAACATCAGAATCAACATTTGCGTCGACGACAAAATACTCATTTTCTTTTTCGTTTAAGCTGAAAGATCCTCCTTTTACTTTAAGGGATTGCGTATTCAATTCAATTGCTTCCTCGAGGTCTGAAAACACTTTGCTTGCTGACCAGGTTAAAGGACTGCAACTTAATTCAACACCATCGACAGGGGCATACAATCTTAAATTATCGACGGCATAATTTTCTAAAAATAAAGTACTCTGTTCTTCACCATAAATATTTTTTGCATTTTTGTAAAGTTTTCCCAATTTTGAATTCACTTGAACTTTGTGGTCCTGGACTAATGCAGTATCAATTCCTGTGTCAACAGCCATCTCCATGTTTAGATTAACTTCAACGCTATCGTCATTAATTGTTACTTTTGCCTTCGGCTCTCCCAAAACAATCTCAAACCCTTGCTCATAATAATCTTCAAAAATGCAATCTCTAACTTCTTGTTCAATAAATTTCTCTAATTGCGATTCCATAAAACTTTTCGACGGAACTTGTTCTTTTTGGATGTTATTCCCAGAAACATAATACCAGTAAGGAATTGGATTTCCTAAAAAGTTCAATTGATTTGAAAAGGGCATGTATTCTGAACCAGACTCAAAATCTGGCAATTCAATATAACCTCCTTGACTTTCAAGAACATCTATTCCGACGAGGGCATCACTTTCCAAACATGATAAAAAACTGTTGTACATTGGCTCAATACTTTTCGGAACCACAGAAGTTCGTAATCCCCCCCAAAAAACAAAAAACAAGACTACTGCAGCAATAAGAACAACTGCGACAATTATGAAAATGGTTAATTGTCCTCGATTATTTGCAAGTTTGAAGTTACCCATGCTTCTTCCCCCCCGAACTAATTTTGCTTTTTATCAGCTCCATTATTTCTGTGTTAATATCTTTATTAATAATTTCTTTAAATTTTCCCAAAAGTTTCTCATCTTCTATAAGTAATAAGTATTTTTTCATTCCGAGCTATAGTGTCTCTCTTTTTGTATTTTCATCCTAAGAAATTTAGATATATAAATGTTTCTTAATAAATTAGTTAATAAATTAATTAGTTACTTAGTAAGTACTTGGGGTTTATTCGACATTAAAACTAAGAAGAATTTCTTTGTATTCGGTAATTTTCTTTTTAATATCTATGGCTCATTGGCTGAAGTCTTAGATAATTAATCCCGCCCAAGATTACTAAAATTCCTGCAATTCCAACTACATAAATATGAATCTTTGAAATCGCCGCTGGAAATTCATAAAATTTAAAGGCAAAATTAAGCAAATATGCTCCAACTACTACATATATCAAGAAAATCGCCCCTCTATTTCTACGCATCATAATAAACCTTGTAAAACATTATATTTAAATATTTCTAAAACTCTTTAATTCAAAGAGAACTTTGCAAAATTCAGAAAATCGCAAAATTCTCATAGAGAGCATTTTGAAAATTCCTCCGAAAAAGCAAGAAATAGGAATTATTCAAACTTCTCTCAAGGTCCTGTAGTCCAATGGTTAAGACGTGTCCTTGACGTGTTTAAATGCTCAAAAATAAATTTAACTCAAGATGGACAAGACCGCAGTTCAATTCTGCGCAGGACCATTATGCGAAGTGTTCGGTTCAATAACAAAAGAACGACGAGCATCCAACGAAGTTGGGAATGAAATGAATTATGCAAATCACGGCGTGGATTTGTATTCGACGAAGTCGATAGATTATGCAAGTGACTGCGTTGACGAGTGCCCAACAAAAAATTAAAAATGGAAAAAATTGGCCCAACAAAAAAAGAAATTGAATATCATCTTTCAAAAGGAAATGATTTATTAAAAGTCTACCGCGATGATGAGTCAGTTATCGATGTTGCAAAATATCTAATTGAAAAAGGAAACTCCCTAAAAAACCCTAACTACGCTATTATAGCGGCAAAAATGTATGAAAAAATTGGTTATTCTAATGAGGCTATAAATTCGGCAAATCGTAGTGCAAGAATTCAATCCATGACAAAAAAAATTGACCCTGAATTGCTAAAAGAAGGTAACGCAATAATCCTTAGAAATAGAAAAAGTGGACTAGAAAAAAGAGTTGTGGTCATTATTTCTTTTATTAGCATTCTTATTGGAATTTTTATGTCGTCGACAAATATGACTGGAAAGATTATTTCGGATATTTCTCAAAAAACTTCAGAAACATTAGGATTGGTATTTATTCTCATTGGGTTTATTGATTTAATAATTTATAAAAAAATAAGTTAATCCTTTTTCCCTTTCTTTCCTCCTTTAATTTTCCCCCAATTTTCATCTAACAATTCCACTTTAAAAAAATCTTTTTTTATTTTTCCAATATAACACAAATCATTAAAAAAAACTTCTGGCAAAAGTCTTTGTTCAGAATAATAATTTTTCAAAGTAGAATACGGAATATCAAATCCTCGATTTATCAGTTCCCTTAATGAAATACAATTTATATTTTTCAAAACCTGTTCGATAAAACTCCTTTGTTGCCCTTTTTCTTCAAATTTAATCCTGACCACAATTAACTGCGGGACCATAACTTTAAAAACTTTTATAAACCCTCTTCTTTCATTAATTACAATGAAAATCCCAAAAGCAACAAAAAGATACTGCCCATATTGTAAAAAAAGGACAGATCAGAAAATTAAATTAGTAGGAACAGGTGGAAAAAGAGGAAGTCTTAAAAGAGGAGGTATCGCTAGAGCAAAATTAAGAGGAAGAGGAATTGGTATTGGTTACTTAGGAATATGGGGTTCTAATATAGCAATTTGTAAGAATTAAAGAAAATCCAAAACAACATTACTTCCTACGTGAACAAATGAAAAGTTTAGAGAAAACAATTATGTACTTTTCTATTGAACAGTTTTTAAGAGGATGTGATAATTTTGGCGGTACTTTTGTTGACCTTGAAAATTTCAGATCTCGGCGATGATATTCTCATCAGGGAAAAAACTGGATGACAACCAAAATTTTCTACACGACAAAAAAGTCATTGTTTTACAGTTTCATTAGTAGGGGTTGTTTTTCTTTTATAAAACATGTGAAATTATATTTACATTCATAATGATCATTTTCTTTGGATGTGTACAT
>CAYHMF010000044.1:0-7534 GCA_964357655.1 Candidatus Woesearchaeota archaeon
AGTTTGAATAATTCTTATTTCTTCTTTTCGAACTTCTCTTAGAAATTTTTTTAGAAATCCATCGCACAACAATAAACAAAATTATCTATGCCCGCCACCAAAAATATTATTGAACAATTTGGTTTCTTCATTTGTTGAAGGAGTTCCAGCATTCGCCGCAACTGCGAACAAGATTATTAAAACAAGCCCCCCCAAAAATGTTCCGAAATTATCGCTGATGGTTTGACTCATTGAAGAACCAAGAGCATCTGAAGTATTGACTAAAACAACTATCAAGACAACTACTGCAACTCCAAAAAGAGTTACTTTCATCCAAGCCGCATTTGGCATAAACATTCCAACTAAAATTAAAACCACTAATAAAATAACAATCCCCATCGCTAAACGAGGAAAAATTTCTGTAAAAAGTTGAGAGACTATTGGAAATTGGAGTGCCATAAAACTTATGACTAAAGAAATTATCGCGTTTGTTCCTTTGCTCTCCCCAAAAATTTTAAGTTGAGAAAGAATTGCATTAATGAGGGTAAAAATCAACAAAATAGGAAGAAGATAACTAAAAAATCCTGCCCGTTCCCACATTTGAAGCACATCTCCAATTGCTCCACTTTCAAAGTAAGTATACGACGCAAGAATCACACTCTGTAACATAATAAGATTTAGTTAAATATGTTTAAATATGTTTCTACAATTAAAATTTTAATCTTTCATAACAATTGCTAACGCTGCTGCGATCGCCACGACGAAAGCCACATTGGTCCAAAGAGTATTGCTCCAACTTTGTTTAAATAATAATTTGAGAACTTCGTCTAAAGTTCCTGACGCCCATAATACTGCAATCACGACGGTGATTATTAAAAAAATTCCAAAGACCCACTTTATCTTGCCTGACAAAATATCTGATTTCATATCTCCTCCAGAAACAAATCCCCAAAGAAGCAAAGCCACAAACATCACGACTAAAGCAACTGTCAAAAACAAAATCATATTTCCTACAATTAATTTTGGTTTGAATGCGCTCACAAAAATTAAACCTATTACAAATGAAATGAGTGCGTCGAGTTGTTTATTTTCTCCAAGAAGTTTTGTTTTCTCGAGAATGGCGAATACCATAAAAAACAAAAGTGCGAATGGATATACGAAACTTGTAAGAACTTCATGCTGAAGAATTGTTTCTAATGCCATTTTCTATTATTAAAGAAACTAATATTATTTAAAGGTTTCTAAGAACGCAAATCAAATTTACTTTTCTGGAATTTCTTCGATTGAAGAATCTTGACTTGGAAGAGTTGTTTTGTTTATTATAAAGATGTCGCTGATTGCTCTAACAAATTGGTGCGGAATTATAACTCCTCTTGCTCCGCCAATTAAAGACATCACACTCCCGCCAACTTTTATTCTCCATCCGTCAATCTTGTTCTCGTGCAAGTTAGCTTCTTCTATCTCTCCAAAAAAGTCTCCAGAATCTGTGTAAACCTTTGTTCCTAAAGTTTCTGTTATTTTTTTAATTCTCATTTTAATATTAACTCCCTTCACTTTCCATTTTTAATCTCCTTTTTCTCCTTCCATTGTAAGAATCATTATGAAATTTTGTTTAAATACTTTTCCATAATCTAAACTATCATAACAAAATATCTAATTTGATGAATATTCTATAAAATTTTAATCCAAAATTAATATTGGAAATACTTATAAAGCTGAATAAGTTATTACAATAAACTTTATAAGAAATACTTATCTTACTTCAACATGCTAACTCGCAAAGAAATCACATCAATTTTGGTTGCCACACTAGTTATTGCTTTTGCTATTACATTGGTGGAAACCCCGAAAATTTTTCTTTATGGATTATTTTTAGTCTTGCTTGTTATCATGATAAATGTCTTGGCTAAAAAAATTACAAGTTATTATCTTGATTCTGAGATAGAAATTAAATTGTGGGAAATTAAAAGATATGGTTTTGTGAAGCACAGGTATTTGGAAAAGCCGATTCCAATTGGAGCATTTTTCCCACTTATTTCAAAAGTATTTCTTTTTCCATTTAACAGTTTTGTCTGGATGGCTTCGCTTGTTTTCGACGTGAAAGCAAAAGTTTACCGGTCTGCAAAAAGACACGGGCTTTACAATTTTTCAGAAATGACTGAGTCACATATAGGATTAATCGCCGCCGCCGGGATCCTTGTGAACTTATTTTTTGCAATCGTCGGATACTTGATTAACTTCCCTGAATTCGCAAAGTTAAATATTTATTTTGCACTATTCAATCTAATACCTTTATCCGACCTCGACGGAAACAAAATTCTGTTCGGAAACTTAGTCTTATGGAGTTTCCTTGCTGCATTAACTCTCGCAGGATTTTTTATTAGTATATTTGTTGTTTGATTAACTTAAACAAAATTCACCCTCCTCGCAATTGCTCGTCGTGAATTATTAATTATTAAAGCGAGCAAATTGTAGTGATTGGGAGCTTTATTAATCTACAACGAATGTGAGCGACAAAATTGATTTTTAATTTCCATCCCCCCCTAACTTAACAAAATTGTTAGTTTGAGTATCTACGGACTTGATTAATTTATTTCACATCTAAAACTATTTATACCTAATGCAATTTTTCTTAAAATGCCACACAAATTTCTACAAAATATAAAACCGAGGGAATACCAACAAAAAATTTTTGAGACATGTGTGAAGAAAAATTGCTTAGTTGTTTTGCCGACAGGAATTGGAAAAACCCTCGTGGCCTTGATGCTTGCAATAAAAAGGATGGAAGAATTCCCTGGGGAAAAAGTCGTATTCCTTGCTCCAACAAAACCTTTGGCAGAACAACACCAAATTTATTTTAAAAAATACCTTCCTGAACTTTTTGCAGAAATTCAGTTATTCACGGGGCACATAAATGCAGAAAAAAGAAAAGCCCTCTGGCAAACTTCAGATATTATTCTCTCGACACCCCAATGCGTCGCAAATGATTTAAAGAAAAATTTATACGATCTAAAAGATGTTTGTTTGTTGATTGAAGACGAAGCGCATCGATGTTTAAAAAATTACGATTATAATTTTGTTGCAAGAAAATACCAAAGCCAAGCAAATCATCCTAGAATTTTGGGATTGACGGCTTCCCCTGGTTCGGAAACGAACAAGATAAAAGAAATTTGCAGAAATCTTTCTATTGAAGAAGTTGAATTAAGAACACGAAATAGCGAAGATGTGAAGGATTATCTCCAAGAACTGGAATTTGAAAAAATCTTGGTAGATCTTCCAAAAGAATTTCAAGAAATGCGCCATGTTTTACTAAAACTTTTTAACGAATACGTTGAAGAATTAAAAATTAGGAGAGTTTTATTTACTGCTCCTTCAAAAACAGGGTTAATAGAACTTCAAAAAAAAATTATCGGTACTCTTGCAAGAGGAAATAAAAATTTTAACTATATGCTCGGTGCAAGTGCCTGCGCACAAGCAATAAAAATTCAACATGCTCTAGAGCTTTTAGAAACCCAAACCCTCGACAGCTTTAATAATTATTTGAAAAAACTTTTTGAACAGGCCGCAAAAAAACAAAGCAAAGGAATCGTGAAACTCGTCGCAAAACCAGAATTTAATTTTGTTTACACTCAAACATTGGAATTACTGGCGAAAAATCAAGAACATCCCAAAGTGCAAGAAATTGTTGAAATAATTAAAAGAGAAAAATCAGGAAACAACGACGTCAAAATTATTATGTTTACTCAATTTAGAGAAACTGCTTCAACAATTTCAAAAAAAATAAATTCTATTGAAGGTATTAAATCCAAAATTTTTGTTGGGCAAGCCAAAAAAGGCGGTTCTGGATTAAGCCAAAAAGAACAGAAAAAAATAATCGAAGAATTTTCAAGGGGAGAAATAAACGTTCTGTGTGCAACGTGCATCGCAGAAGAAGGTTTGGATATTCCTGAAGTAAACGCAGTAATTTTTTATGAACCTATTCCGTCGGCAATTCGTACAATCCAACGAGCCGGACGAACAGCGAGATTAATGAAAGGTAAATTAATTATGTTAATAACAAAGAAAACACGAGATGAAGCGTTTTATTATGCATCGAGAAGCCGTGAGAAAAAGATGCATATTGCAATTGACCAAATTAAACAAGATTTAAATGATGGAAAATCATTTAAAGAAGAGAAACAAAAGAAGTTGATTTGATATGAAAAACAAATTTAAAATAAAAAATAAATTAATAAGAATCCCTCTTGGAATTTTATGTATCTTAATTGGAATTATCGGGGGATTTATCCCTATATTTCAAGGATGGGTTTTTGTAGTTCTCGGTTGCACAATTTTATTTGGTGAAAAATTCATTAAAAAGTGGCAAAGAAAAAAATGACCCCAAAACTATTCGACATTTTTTCAAAAAATGAAGCGAAAAATAAAAAGGAAACTCCAAAACAAAAAATAATTGTTGATTATAGGGAAAAAAATTCATTGGTAATTTCTGAGCTAGTAAAAATGAATTTTGAAATTGATTTAAGGGAATTAAAAGTTGCCGACTATCTTGTAAAAGATGTTGCAATAGAAAGAAAAACCGTCAATGACTTTATTTCTTCGATGAAAAATCACCGGCTTGTTAATCAACTTGAAGGACTTCAGCAATACGAGAAAAAATTGTTGATTATCGAGGGAATCGAGGAGCAAGAACTCTACACTGATTCTGAAGAATCGCGATTTTCGTCGGAGGCAAAGAAAAAAATCGCCCTTCAAAGTTTCGAGGAGAGAGCACGAGAGAAACAAGGGGTTCTCTCGGAGGGTATGCATCCAAACTCAGTCAGAGGTTTTATAATTTCAATACTCTTAAAGCATAATGTTCCAATTATTTATACAAAAGATTACAAAGATACTGCAAAATTTATTTCGGTTTTGGCAAAAAGAACAGAAAAAGAAGCCTCGCTAAATGTGAAAAAAAAAGCACTGAATAAAAAAGAACAGCTCCAATTTATAATTGAAAGTTTTCCTGGAATTGGTCCTGCGAATTCAAAAAAATTATTAGATAAATTCGGAAGTATAAGAAACATCGTTAATGCATCTCAAGAAAATTTGGAAAAAGCTATCGGAAAAAAGGCAGAAATTTTTAAATTAGTCGAAGAGGAATATCAATAAAGAATCCCTTTTGATTTCTTTAAAAGATAGTCTCCATAAGTTTTGGAAATATAATCTACTAACTTGCGTTCTTCTTCTGGAGAATTTTCTTTTTTTAATCTAACTGTAAAGATTCTAGTAGATTCATCTAATCTACAAAGTTCAAGTATAGAATCATTTTTATCTCTAAAAAAACTCCAATGAAAAGGATGGTGAAGGTAAATTACATCTTTTTCAGAAATTTTAAATTGATTAGAAAGTCTTTTTCTTACATGATTGTCGAATTCATCTAATAAAAGATTTTCTTGAGATGCCTCTAATGCAATCTCGACATATCTCTCTATGAATAAATTAAGCCTTTTCATTAAATACTCTGCACTAAAAGTCTTTTTAATTAAAATTATTTTCAGATATATATTTTCTAAAACCAAAGTTATATAAAATACTCGATTCTTTCCTAATTATATTTTTCAATTAACTGGCTTTAAATTTCTCAAGAACTTTGTATTTAGGCCCCTCGCCTTTTTGTTTTGAAATCTCGGATTTCATCAAAACGAATTCTTCGACGTCAAAATTTAAATTCTTAAAACTAATTTTTTTAAGGGCGTCCATCAAATCTTTATCATGAACTACTGAATTCACTCTCGCAGTAGTTATATGGGAATTGAATCCTTTATTATCTGAAGAAAATTCTGGAAATTTCTCGGCAATTTGTTTTTGCAGTTTGCTAAGTTTGTCTGAAACCAACCCCACCCAAATTACTTTTATGAATTTTTCGTTATCGAATACTCCTGCCTTTCCAACTTCACAATTAAATTTTTCGAACTTAATTTCTTTCAACCTTTTTTGAATTTCCAAAACCTTTTCTTGAGAAACATCTCCAATAAATTTCAAGGTCAAATGAATATTCTGTTTTTCTACAAATTTTCCTTTAAACCAATTTCTCTTTTGCAAATTTTCGAATTCGTGAAATATCTTTGATTTGACATGTTCCGACGGCTCGATTGCAATGAAAATTTTCATATCAATTCTCCCAAAATCTTAGCCCCTAATTTAATAGTCATTTTATTTTTGTCACTCACAGGATTTATTTCTACTATATCTATCCCCCTCAAGTTTTTAATTCTATTTATTCTCTGAATTATATAAAGAAACTGCCGACTTGTCATCCCTCCTGGCTCTTTGTATCCTGTCGCAGAAGCAAATGCAGGATCTATAACATCTATGTCTATAGAAACATAAAGTTCTTTGCCACTCGAAAATTCCATTATGACGTCGGTAATGTCTTGCAATTCCTCTTCTATTTGATTAATTGAAATCTGCTTTATTTTATGCTTTTTCAAAAAATCTCTCTCAACAGCGTCGACATTTCTTGCTCCTACCAAAAGAATATTTTTGGATGGGAATCCATCTAGAACTAATCCAGAAAGCCATTCTTCATGCGTAGGAAATTTTCTGTCAACAGGGGGCATGCAATCAGCATGTGCATCAAAAACAATCAAGCAGGGTTCTTTTCCAGAGTTCTGACAACTATCAAAAAACGCTCGCGTGACTGAATAACTAACCGAATGGTCCCCTCCTAAAAAAATAGTTTTGGGTTTTGTTTCAAATATTTCAAAAGAATTTTTGTAAATCAATTTATTTGAAAGTTCAAGATTTTTGTTGTCCAAATGAATTTCTTCCAAGTCTAAACTTTTAACATCTATTAATTTTCCTTCCTCGTTAGAATAAATTTCTTTGAGAGATTTGATAATTTCATTTCCGGCTTTTTCGCACCCATTGGTTTTTTCAAGTCCATTGATTCCAGGAATTTTTACAATATAAGTCATAAAAGAAACAAATATTAAGAGTTTATAATTTTAATTATTTGAAACACAAACACCTTTTTTACAAATATAACTTTCCGGACAATCTCCTTCGTTACAAACACAAACTCCGTCCTTGCATCCATTAATACACCCGCGCCATTTTGTTTCATACGCTGAATCAGAAATGCACTCAATCTGGCTGAGGCTCCCAAATCCCTCTCCACAATAATCTTCTGCAATACAAAAATCTTTCCCATTTTCATCTGAAAAACAAATCTTGCCTTTGGTATAAATATTTGAATCATCTGTTCTATAACAATTAGAAATAATTTCTGGTATCTTTGGAACCTCTAAATCTTGAGGAGAAGACATAACGTTTCCAGTTATCCCCTTATCTAAAAAACTAAAATCGCCAAAAAGAACTATCGCTGAAAAAAACAACGTCAGCACCAAATACCCCAAAGCTCTTTTAACATGTTTGTCTATCTTCATAAGTTAACTATACCATAACCTTATATAAATATTTTGTTAATTTGATGTTGATGATTTGAATGAACATTCTTTGTTTAGAGAAGTTTGAATAATTCTTATTTCTTGTTTTCGAACTTCTCTTAGAAATT
>CAYHMF010000045.1:0-7510 GCA_964357655.1 Candidatus Woesearchaeota archaeon
TTCAGTTGTCGACAAAATGTCGACAACTCAGTTTCAGAAGAATCTTTTTCTCTAACTATTAATCTATACCAGTAATCTTTTGCATCTACACTCTCGGTCAAAACTCCAACTATATCAACAACAGAAAAAAACCATTCATTATTCACAAGCTTTCTCCGAATTAATTTTCCATTAAAAATTGCGATGTGTGTTGGCTCTTTTTCTTCGCTCATTTTTTCAAACTCTCCTCAATAATCCTCTTCTCTTCTTCTTTTTCCATCATCATAAAATAATTAAGAAATTAATCCTTAAAATCCTTTGCTTTTAAATTATATAACTAGCAAAATCAAATCAACTTCTCCTGTTTTTCTCCTATTCCCAGCATCGCCACACCGTACTCACCATCATAACCAGGTTTAACTTTAATTTTTCCTTCTCTATTTTTTAAAATCAAAACAACTAATTTGACATCGACGCCAGATTTTATTAATTCTTCTCTTGAAACATTTAATAATATATTAAATTCATTTTCAAATTCTTTTATTAAATTATTATAAATTTCCCACGATTTTTTGCCTTGCATATTAACTCCAAAAGCAAGAGCAATTATTTCCTGCAATGGAAGAAGTTTAAAATAGGGTTTGGAATTTTTATTTTTATACCCTAATGGATAATTTGCAAGTTTTTCAACTCTGTTGTCGACGCCAATAACCAAAGAACTCTTACAGGATGGGCAGATTCCATTTAACTCTTTAGTTTTCTCATGACTGCAAGAAAAATTACATAATCTATGCCCATCGAAATGGTATTTTCCGTAAGCGGGGTCTGTTTCAATTGTTGCGATAAAATCATTTTCTCTAATTTGTCTTAAAATATCTTTATAAGAATCTGTCTTCCTAAAAATTGTCGCCTCTCTTCCTAATCGAAAAGGCCAAAAACTATGCGCATCTGAAAAACTTACAATAGATTTATTTTCAAGTTCCTTGATTCTCCAGTTCATTTCAGGATCCGACGACATTCCCGTCTCAATCGCATGCACATTTTCTAATTCATCTTTAAAACATTCTTTTAGAGAATCAAATCCACTCTGACTTCCAAAAACTCCAAACCAAGGAGTCCATATATGCGCAGGAATTATCTCAATATCTCTTGAAATTTTCATCATCTCACAAGCAAATTCATTCCCAGAAATTTTAAAAATAGGTCTTCCATCATAATCCCGACGACCTTTTGTATCAAAATAAGAATTTATCCTCTCGGCAATTTCAATACTCGGAACTAACAAAACTAAATGAATTCTTCTTCCTCTTTCTTGAGTGTAAATTAAAGAAACTTCTCCAGAAATCACGAACGGAAAATTTTGGTAAAAATAAATTCCTTTTCCATTATCAACAAGTTTTTCTTTTAGTTCATTGAACCAAATAGGGTGCGTAAAATCTCCAGTCCCTAATAAATTCAAACCCTTTATTTTCGCCCACTTCACAAGATTTTCAAAAGTTATATTCCTACTACACGCCCTAGAAAACCTCGAATGTATATGCAAATCTCCAATCATCCAATCTTCTTTAACAATCATAATAATCTAGAATAAAAAGGGATTAAATAGTTTTTGGAAGTATCACATAGCTTCACGACAAGTTACTCAAAAATACTTAATAATTGTTGACGCTATCAAGTTTATTCATTATAAACAAATTAATTCTTATACATTTTAATTTTAAAAAATCCAAAAAAATTATTTCTTTTTCTTCATCGCAATTCCAGCACCAATAACTATTGCCAAAACAACTATTCCTAAAACTATCCACAACCAGTTATTTCCTTCTAGTTCATCAAGAGGATTTACCCCACCAGTTTCTCCAATAGGACTTTCTCCAGCTTCTTGATCTTCTTCAGATGCTGAAGTTACTTCTTCGCTGATTGATTTTATTGTCAAATCTGCTTTATTGTTCGCAATTCCATTAAGAGTAACACTCAAATCATAAGTATTATCGTCTGTAACATCGAACTTTTTAGTATCTCCAATATTCAAAGTTGCCTCTTGAGGAGTACTTGAAATTTCAACCTTGGCAGTTGTAGTTGTTAATTCTTTAACTCCAACATAATGATCTTCATTACTAATTTTTAATTTAACTCTATTTTTAACCGCTAGTTCTTTTGTATAACCTGCTACAATTTGTTCATTTGTTGTAGTATAAGTGTTTGTCCAGGTCGAGGTTGTTGTTCCGCTTGAAGCAGAACCGGAATCACAAGCACTTGTTGAAAAAGAAGTTGACGTGGATGAGCCAGATTTACCTGCTCTATCATAACAAGTTACAATATATGCATATGAAGTTCCACAGCTTAAACTACTCTCTGTTAAAGAACTGGTTCCAGTGATTGTTGCTCCACTTCTATCTGAACTGCATGACCCGTTTAATCCACTAAGTGCGTCAGTTGCTGAAATAGAAATAGTTAAAGAAGACCTAGTGGCACTTGAGCTGGAAATTGTTATTGAGGGAGCAGTATTATCAAAGATTACATTATACACTAATGCTGACTTATTTATATTATTATTTGTATCATTTGCATGAACAGTTATGTTATAAATTCCGTTTGGGAAAGAGGTTGTGGGAACAGAAGAATTGCTCCAAGAACTACCTGCTTGAACTGCATTGAAAGTTGCATTTTGTGATCCACTACTATTAGTAATATTGAAAAACACTGCCCCCATTGGCCCATTATCATAAATAGAGACATTTAATAATAATGTTCCGGATTTATTACTCCCCGTAGTGGGGGATGAAATATTCGCCATAACAACTTCTGGGACAGTTGTATCATTAACAGTAACAGTTATATTATTGCGGGTTGATCCACCAGTTCCATTTAAAGTCATTATCTCTAAGGTATAAACACCTGGAGTGGCGACACTCGCATTAAATAAAAACCAAGAGCCATTAGAACTTCCATTAATTAAATAAATATTTGAACTATTCCAACTTAAAACAGTGCTTGTGTTTGAAAAAGTATAACTTGTCGCATTATTTCTACTCGCATTTGAATTAGCGATATACACAAATGTAGACTCATTTAATGAAGTAATATTTACTTGAGTTATATTGTTAAGTGTATCCCCCCCACTATTATTGATTGTGATATTAAAAATATTTTGAACATCCTCATTCACAGTAAATGTTGCTGGTTGAACATAAATTGTTGAATTAATAAAATAAATAAAACTAATAATCACAATACTTCCTAAAACCAATAAACTCTTTCTTTTATCCATCTTCTTTTTAATCCACCCTTTCGAATTATTTAGTTAAGTGAAAAGGGGTTTATAAATGTTTTTACAAAAAACATTTTTAAAAAAATTCTTATATTTTAATAAAAAACCGACGGCAAAAAAAATTCTGTGCTACAAAAACTTTTTAAACTCTTATTCAAAATACATTTATGGAAGAAAGAACTTTGGTAATAATAAAGCCAGACGGATTAATAAAAAGTCTTACTGGGGACATCATTTCAAAATTGTCAGAGACAGAACTGAGAATCGTCGGGGCAAAGATAGTTAATGTTTCTAAAGAACTTGCAGAACAGCACTATGCGGAATTAAAAAAAACCAAACCGAAAATTTTCGAAGACACTTTAAAATATATCATGGGGGAATTCCACACTGACAGAGTTTTCGCACTTGTGTATAAAGGGAAAAACGCCGTCGAGAAAGTGCGCAATATCGCCGGAAAAACAAACCCTGAAGATGCAGACCCGATAAGCATAAGAGGAAAATACGGAAGAATAAATTCGCAGACAGGTGTTTTTGAAAATGTTATTCATGCTTCAGATTCTCCGAAGAACGCGGAAAAAGAAATTAAACTCTGGTTCAAAGAAACTGAATTAGTTAAATAAATACCTTTATATTTCTCGATAAACCTCTAATAATAAGCCCTCATAGTTCAGCCCGGATAGAATTTTTCGTTGCGGACGAAAAGACCGAGGTTCAAATCCTCGTGAGGGCATGATTTAGAATATAAATTCTTATAAATAGCATGTATCACACTCAATTATGACTGCAAAAAAGAAAACAGGAAAAACAAGCGAGATTGAAAAAATATTAAAACGCCAAAGATGCACTCTTTCTTGGGAAGGACAAAATAATAGAAAGAGAATTGACTATTACAATATTTATGGGATAGGATTTATAGACGAAAAAACAAACAAAATACAAAATATTTTACCCAACTTCAAACATAAGTGACGACGGAGTACAAGATAGAATTAGGTATATTTCTAGACTTAAAGAATTTCTTAAAAGTGAAAAAATAAAATTCTATGAGGATGAAAACTCAAAAAAAGAATGCCTTGAAAAAATTCAGGATAAAATAAATCATTACAGAATATACAAAGAATTCGTTAATGAATAGTTCTTAAAATAGAATATTGCAAATTTAAAGAGATATTATTTAAAATTCTCACTTCTTGCACTTGCTCGTCGTAAATTATTAATTAATCTGTAAACAAAAGTGAGCAGGAAATCATCTTCGGCAATAATTTTAAAGAGCATTTTGAAAAATTAAAAGAATCGCAAAATTTTCATGAAGAGCATTTTGAAAACTCCTTCGAAAAAGCAAGAAATCGGATTTATTCAAACTTCTCTAAAGAGCTTTAACTATGATGATTTTACAATGTCAAAAAACAGAAACATTTAAAAAAATCCGTTAGTTATTAATCTAAAAGAGAAGAATGAGAAAAAGTTTAAACCAAATTACTGAAAAACATAGCAAAAGCGGGGCTTTGTTCAAAGATTTTATTCTCGGTGGGCAAGACGGATTAGTCAATGTTCTTGGAATAATTCTTGGAATAGCAATAGGAACAGGGGACGTGAAAATAGTTATTTTGGCTGGATTGGCTGCTGCATTTGCAGAATCTGTTTCAATGGGTGCTGTTGCTTTCACCTCGACAAAAGCAGAAGTAGATTATTATAAAAGCCAAGAAAAAAAAGAAGAATACGAAATAGAAAATTATCCTGAAACTGAAAAAAAAGAAATTTACGACATCTATTACAAAAAAGGGTTTAGAGGAAAACTCTTAAATCAAATTGTCAAGAATATAACTTCTAATAAAAAAAGGTGGAAAGATATAATGATGACTGAAGAACTCGGGCTCTCAAAAGAATTTGCGAATCCTGTAAAAAGCGCGATAATTGTTTTCCTTGCTGCGCTGGTTGGTTCATTCGTGCCTCTTACAGCTTTCTTTTTCTTTCCACTAAAAACCGCAGTAATATTTTCTCTCATAATCTCGTCGATAGTTCTATTTATAACCGGAGCAATAGAAGCTAAAATCACAATTGGAAATTGGGTTAAAAAAGGAATTCAATTAATGGTAATAGGAATGGCGTCGGCGGGAATTGGATTTTTAATTGGTAAATTGGTTGGCGTCAATGTATAATTCTACTACAAGATTATTTTGCTGAACTATCCACAAATACAAATGTTTAAAAAAGTTCATTTTATACTTTTTTATGGTAAAAACAAGAATTAAAGACGTAAAAACTATTGAAAAAATATTAAGAAATCAAAAATATACTTTTTCTTCAGATGGAAAAAATGAAAAAAGAATTGATTATTGCAATATTGATGGAATCGGATTTATAGACGAAAAAACAAACAAAATGCAAATAATCTATCCAACTTCAAACATAAGTGACGACGAAGTGCAAGATAGAATTAGGTATATTTCTAGACTTAAAGAATTTCTTAAAAGTGAAAGAATAAAATTCTATGAGGACGAAAACTCAAAAAAAGAATGCCTTGAAAAAATTCAGGATAAAATAAATCATTACAAAAAATACAAAGAATTTGTTGAAGAATAATTAAAATTCTCAAAGCTCGTCGACAACACCCTTATCATTAACAAAGAAAATTGTTTCATTATCTGGCAAATCAGGGCTGTCGATTAATTTTGCAACTCTCGAACCTTGCTTTCCTCGTCGTAAATAAATTCTGTATGTCGACGCGTGCCCAACAATATGCCCTCCAACAGGAGTTGTCGGGTCTCCAAACATTTGTGCAGGATTCGCCATAACTTGGTTCGTTACAAAAATAGCGAGGTTGTGTTGTTCTCCAAGTTTCATTAAATTGTGAATGTATTTATTTATTTTGTGCTGTCTATCTGCAAGAGTTCCTCTCCCAGCGTATTCTGCTCTGAAATGTGCAGTCAATGAATCGACAATCAATAATTTAATTGGTTCCCCACCCTTAATCAATTCAGAAACTTTTTCCAAAAGCAACATCTGATGATCTGAATTAAAAGCCCGTGCAACAAGAATATTTTTCAAAACCTTTTCTGGATTTGCACCAATGCCCTCGGCAATTTGTTTAATTCTTGCAGGTCTAAAAGTTCCTTCCGTATCGATAAAAATACATTTCCCATTAACTCCATTTTTTTCCAAGGGCAATTGGACATTTACCGCCAGTGTTAACCCAAGCTGAGTTTTTCCTGACCCAAACTGTCCAAATGCCTCTGTGATAGCTTTACTTTGTATACCTCTTCCACCCAGAAGTTCATCGAAGTTTTTACTTCCTGTAGTAATATAACAAATGCTCTCTCTTTTTTTAGCAAATTCCAAACCATCTTGAAAACCCAAGTCCAACATATTTCTCGCTGCTTGAATTGCTTTTCGCGCAACCGCCGGACTAACTCCTGCAGAATCACCGAGGGCAGCAGGACTCATCACAGCCAAACTCATCATATCATAAACTCCAGCAGATTCGAGTTTTGCCGCAACAGCAGGTCCAATTCCTGGCAAGTCAGTCAACTGAGGTTCTTTCCCATCTTTATTTTTTCCAGAAACAGCTTCTTTAATGGTGTCAACTTCTTCCTCGTCAGTTTTTTTTGCAACCATGATATCTAAAAACTGCCTCGGTTTATAAAGATTGTTTGAGTAATAGATATATATTCAAAAAATAGGGCCTGGAGGGTTTGCGAGAAGGTACATTGCAAAAATTAATGCCAAAGATGAAATAACTAAAGAAAATATTGCTAATTTTTCCCCACGAAGATTATATTTTTTTATTTGCCACAAACTAATTGCTCCAGAAACAAGCCCTCCTAAAGCGAACAAAGGAAATAGAATGATCTTGGAAAGTACACTTAATCCAGGAACAAGATATACATAAGGTAACAGATCTCTAAAAGGGCTAATAGCAAGAAATGAACAGCTAAAAGATATGATAGCTAATTTACTTATTGGTCTTTCATCTTTACACATTTCTTGAAAATAACTCCAAATTAGATATATTAATATAAAATAAAAAATAAGCCCAACAATCATTCTTGTAAAATAACGTTCTGGACCAAAAAGAATTTCAGAATATCCCCAATTCAAAGAATTCTGATAGTAAAATCTTTTATGAAAATCTAAATAAACTATTATTGTAGAGGATAATCCTGCCAATAACGAAATAAGAGTTTTCCATAAAGTGGGTTTAAGTTCCATATCCATAACTATCAACCAATATTTATAAACTTATCCAACCACAAACATCCT
>CAYHMF010000046.1:0-6970 GCA_964357655.1 Candidatus Woesearchaeota archaeon
ATAATCTCTTCTTCGATTTCAAAATCCGCGACATTCTTGCAGAAACCCGCATTTTCCAAAACATCTAAAAAAGTTTTTCCTGAAACAGAATAATCATGCGAGCCGGCAATTATAAAACATGGAATTTTCGCATCTTTTAATTTTTTAAATTCGGCGAAGGTTTTTTTTAAAACGTCGATTGATGGGTAAGCTGTGTCGAACAAATCTCCGGCAATTAAAATAAAATCAAGCTTCTGTTTTATGCAAATATCCATTGCTTTTATAAAAGATTGGAAATTCAAATCCTGCAATGGCTCTTGTTTCCATCCTCCAAGATGTACGTCGGAAATATGCGCAAATCTTACCATAAATAAAAATTGGAGGAGATATATATAAACATTATTGGGGTAACGAGGTTACATAAATTATTTAAATAGATTTTGAGGTGAAATAAATAAAGAAAGATTAAGAAAAAATTAAGTTATTTACTTAAAAATGTCAATCTTTTCAGGATTGAATTATTTATAATTATTTTCAAAAAGCAAAAAATACCACAAAAGTATAAAAACCTAAACTAATAAGCTTTCTTATAGACAAAATTTAATTAAAAATGAAAGAAAAAAATTATTTTAAACAATCTCTTGAATTGCATAAACAAAAAAAAGGAAAACTAGAAATAAAATCGAAGTTCCCTTTAGAAAACAAAGATGATTTAAGTATCGCTTATACCCCGGGCGTGGCCGAGCCTTGCAAGGAAATTCATAAAAACCCTGAAGAAAGTTATAAATATACTATTAAAGGAAACAGTGTTGCTGTAGTTACTGATGGTTCAGCTGTTTTAGGTTTGGGCAACCTAGGTCCAAAAGCCGCTTTGCCGGTTATGGAAGGAAAATGTTTACTTTTTAAAAAATTTGCTAATATTGATGCTTATCCAATTTGTTTGGATAGCCAAGATTCCGAAGAAATTATAAAGGCTGTTAAAATGATTTCTCCCGGTTTTGGAGGAATTAATCTTGAAGACATTAGCGCACCTCGTTGTTTTGAAATCGAAGAACGATTAAAAAAAGAATTAGATATCCCAGTTTTTCATGACGATCAACATGGTACAGCGATTGTTGTTCTAGCTGCTTTGATTAATTCTCTTAAAGTAGTAGAAAAAGACAAAGATAAAATTAAAGTAGTTATTAGTGGTGCTGGGGCAGCAGGTATTGCAATTGCAAAACTTTTAATTAAATTTGGTATAAAAAATTTAATCCTTCTTGACAGCAAAGGAATAATTTATGAAGGAAGAGAAAATTTAAATCTTGCCAAAGAAAAAATGTCCAAAATAACAAACCAAGAGAAGATTCAAGGAGATTTATCAAAGGCGCTAAAAAAAGCAGATGTTTTTATCGGAGTTTCTTCTCCAGGAATTCTAAAACCTGAGATGATTAATCTAATGAATAGTCAACAAATCATTTTTGCTTTGTCAAATCCAATTCCAGAGATAATGCCAGATTTAGCTAAAGAAGGAGGGGCAAAAATTATAGCGACGGGTCGTAGTGATTTTCCTAATCAAATCAATAATGTTTTGGCTTTTCCAGGAATCTTTCGTGGGGCTTTAGATAATCGAATCACACAAATTACTGAAGAGATGATATTAGTTGTTGCACAAACTCTGGCCTCAATAGTTGAGAAACCAATTCCTGAAAAAATCATTCCATCTGTTTTTGAACCGAATATCGTTGAAAAAATTTCATTAGAAATAAAAAAATGTATCAGATAATAATTATTGGGGCTGGTCCTGCAGGGTTATCAGCAGGTCTTAGGGCCAAAGAACTTAATTTAAATTTTTTAATTTTAGAAAAAGGTAAAATTGCTCAAACCTTTTTAAGTGCTTATACAAATGGAAAAGAAGTCACTGACTTCCCAAAAACGTTAGAAAAAAAAGGAAATTTCTGGTTTGAAAAATGTCGAGTTGAAGAATTAATAACTCGCTGGAAGAAAATAGCTAAAAGTCTAAACATAAAAGAAAATCAAGAAATTTTAAAGATCCAAAAAGAAAAGGGAAAATTTCTAATTCAAACCCAAAAAGAAAAATATGAATCTCAATCAGTAATAATAGCTATAGGCAAACAAGAAAAACCAAGAAAATTGGGAATTGTTGGGGAAGATTTAGAAAAAGTTTTTTATCATTTAAAAGATTCACAAGATTTTAATCAAAAAAAAATCCTTGTTGTCGGAGGGGGGGATTCTGCTATTGAAGCTGCGCTTAGTTTATCTGAAAAAAACAGCGTGACGATTTCCTATCGCAAGGAAAATTTCTTTAGATTAAATGAAGAAAACTTAAGAGAAATTAATAAAAAAGAAAATAAAATAAAAATTATTTTTAAATCAAATCTCAAGGAAATTAAAAAACACGAAGTTATTTTGGACATTGATAGTCAAGAAAAGAGGATTGAAAATGACTTTGTTTTTATTTTTGCTGGCTCGGAATTATTCATAAACTTTTTCAAAAAAATTGGTGTGAAAACCAATGATAAATCAGTAATTTTGGATGAAAATTTTCAAAGTAGTTTTGAGGAATTGTATGTTGTCGGAGATGCTGCTCAAAAAGTCCCTTTTTTAATCAAACCCGCCATTAATCAAGGTTTTGATATTGTTAATATTATTGCAAAAAAAATATTAAAAAATAAATAAATTATTTAGTGAAGTTTGCTGGGGCTGTCGGAAAAAATAACATTCACAATTTAAACAAAAATGATTTATTTACTTTAACTTCTGAAATGTCTAAAATTACTGGAGTTAGATTTTGCGTGATCTCCCAAACCCTCAACTCTTCAAAAAATAATTTCTTTTTTTCAATAAGTTTCTTTTTATAATCTAACCAGTTTATTCCTTTTGTAAGATTGCTTGTCAACAAAATTATTTTTCCGTCTTTATTTAAATGTTTTCTAACCTGTTCCAAAAACTTGTTAATTATTTCGCTCCCTTTTTTTCCTCCAGTTGTTGCTAACTTAGAATCTTTTGGTTCTTCTTTATTTTCTGGCAAATAAGGAGGATTGAAAATTATGACGTCGAATTTTGATTTGACATTTTGGAATAAATTAGATTGAATGATTTTTGACTGATTGAACTTAGGTAATAAATACTTAATAACTTCCTCGTTTACGTCGATTAAAGTGATATCTTTAGGATTAACTCCCATATTTATTAAAGTCTCTGCCTGTATTCCAGAACCAGAACCCACATCAATAACTTTTATATTTTTTTCATTGATTGTTCTTTTCAAAACATCTGATAAAAAATAAGAATCCTCTGCAGGCTGGTAAATTTCACGCATTCTATTTTTTAAAAAAACTTTTTTTTGTTTTTTCTTCCCCATAACCCGATACTGGTTGAGGAGGTTTTATAGGTTGTGGAGAGCCTTCATAATTAGATATGGTTTGGATTGTATTCCCTGGCGGTGATGGTATCCCAGATTTTATGGGAATTGAAGGTTTTGGAATTTCTGGTGAGGTCTTGACGGGAAGTTGTTGCTCTGGCTGTTCTTGTACTTGCTCATTTAATAAAATCTGGGCAGCTTCTTCAATATCTTTTTTAGAATAACCCGCACCATAAAAAGACATCATCGCCTGTTGCAAAGTTTCCCCTTTTTCTATTGCTAAAACCAATCCTCCAAAAATATCTTCGCGTACCATTATTAATTTAAGAATCTTGTGTTTAAAAAATGTGTGGAATTGTTAAGATAGATTTTTGCAAATTCACAACCTCAATTTCTGACCATCTTGCATTATATGACAATCTTTTCCTGTCTTATAACCCATTTCTTTTGCAAGTTCAACCATGGGAATTAATTGTTGCATTGAACCATGAAAAGGAATCACATGTTGTGGTTTTATTAATGACAATAAGTCTCTTATGTCTTCTCTCCCTCCGTGCCCTGAAACATGAACGTTGTCGAACAATCTTAATCCTAATTTCTTCAGTCGTTTATCCATCTGACTTTTGTTCGCAATATTTGCTGGAACAGGAATTGTCTTTGAAGAAAAAATAATATTATCATTTGGTCTGAACTCAAACGGAAGTTTTTTTCTCGCAAGTCTGTCGAGAATACTTCCAGGTTCTGCTTGATGGCCTGTGCAAATCACCAGAGAATGTTCCCGTTCCTTTGATACTTTTTTTAGAATTGATTCTACTTGTTTTTTGTAACTTCCGATATGCACGCTATTTTTAAAATGACACATCCCGACTTCGTTCGCAGCAGAAAGATATTTGTTCATGCTTCTTCCAATTATATAAACTTTCCTGTTTAATTTTTTTGAATAATCCACAATGCTTTTTATTCTTGCTATTTGTGAGGAGAATGTTGAAACAAAAATTGCTGACTTCTCGTTATGTATAGTAAGCAAAACCTCTTCAATTAATGCCCTTGCGATTTTCTCACTCGGAGTTTTTCTTTCATCTCCTGAATAAAGCGCGTCGACAATCAAAACTTTCACTCCCTTTTTCGCAATTCTTTTTAATGCGTCATAATTCGGGGGCAATCCTAAAACCGGAGTGTTATCAAATTTAAAATCACTTGTATAAAGAATGACTCCTTCAGGTGTATGAATTGCAATCATCACAGTCTGAAGTGTCGAATGAGTTATATTAATGAACTCGACTTCATAATTTTTATTTTTTCCCTTGATTATAAAAGAAGAATTTGGATTTACTGGTTTAAGCTGGTTTGGGACGCTAATTTTTTCGTCGGCCATTATTCTTTTCAAAACTGAAATTGTGAATGGTGTCCCGATAATCGGAGCATTATATCGATAGCTGTTATAAGGAATTGCTCCAATGTGATCCAAATGTGCATGCCCTAATAAAATCGCCCGCACTTTATTTCTTATTCCTAATTTATCTAAAATTGTATCGTTTGGCAATGCCCCTATACTTCGGAGTTTTTTCTCAGAATAAACTTGATGCTTCAACTCTTCTTCTTGAAGTTCAATAACTGCCGGGAGAAAAATACCGTCGTCAATAATAAAAGCATCATCTTTAAGATTAATAACCGTCATATTTTTCCCTACTTCACTATACCCCCCAATACTATATATTTCCATTTTATTCACTCTTTTTTATAGAATTATTTAGGCATCTTAGTTTTTAAATTCTTGGGAACACGAATAACATAATATTTAATAAGTTCTTTTGTGATTTATTTTTATGAAAAAGGGGTTGGATTACAAAAAAATCCTTGTGATTATATTGTTAATAATTTTGGTCACATTTGTAATTTTGAAAATATTTGAAAAAGATTTTGACGAATGCATTGCAGATAGCGAGTGTGTTCCTGCTGGTTGCTGTCATCCTGGAAGTTGTGTTTCAATAAATCAAAAACCTAATTGTTCTGAAATTTTTTGCTCTCAAGTCTGTTCAGGACCATTGAATTGTGGGGCAGGACATTGCGGTTGTGTGAAGGGAAAATGCGGGGTTATTTCAAATGAAGATTAAAAATATAATTTGGTTTTTTATTTTAATTATACTGATTTTTTTTGTTGGTTCTACTAGTGAAAATAAAATTAGCGAAGAGGTTTATGACCAAATGAGAAATAATGAAGAAGTAAGAGTTATGGTGGAATTAAAAGAACCTATTCAAGAAAAAGGATTTTTCCTTAAAACTCAAAAAACCTCGTCGGAGATAGAAAAGGAAAAAGAAAATATCAAAGATGATTTAATTAATCAAATTGAAGAAGAAGATATTAAACATATTTTCGAAAACACTCTTGCTCTTGAATTATCTAAAGAAGAAATTTATGAATTGGGCAACAATCCAAATGTCGATTTAATATTTGCTGACAGACTTGTGCAGGCATTTCTTCAAGATTCTATTCCACTAATTAATGCAAATAAAACTTGGGCTAAACAAATTTCTGGAATAAATTTAACTGGCACTGGTGAAACTATTTGTATAATTGATACTGGAATAAATTTTACTCACCCGGATTTCCAAAATAGAATTCTTGCGGAATATTGCTATTGTTCATTGAACGAAGGAGCCGTGAGTGATTGCTGTCCAGATGAAACATCCGAGGATAATAATTCCAAAGATAACAACGGACATGGAACGCATGTTGCGGGGATTGTTGCGGCAAATGGAGGCATTCGAGGAGTTGCTATAAATGTTGGGATTGTTTCAATAAAAGTGTTGAATTCAAGTGGAACTGGTTCTGGTTCAGATATACGTGCTGCGATTGATTGGTGTGTTTCAAATTCGTCAATTTATAATATCTCAGTAATAAGTATGAGTTTAGGAGGGGATATTTACAATAGTTATTGTGATAATAGCATAGATGGAATAATCTATTACAGAGATTCGATAAATTCTGCCATTGCAAAAAATATTTCAGTGATTGTAGCCACAGGAAATGATGGAAACAAAACGCATATTTCATCTCCTGCTTGCATTCAAAATGCAACTGCTGTCGGGGCTACAGACAAAAGTAATAATATTGCGAGTTATTCAAATAGAAATAATTTAACAGATTTATTTGCTCCTGGTTCAAATATTAATTCTACAAACTATTTGGGAGGGTATATTGAGCATTCGGGAACATCAATGGCTACTCCGCATGTTGCTGGGGCGTTTGCAATTGTGAGACAATTTTTTATATTACAAAATGGAAGAGTGCCAACTCCTTCAGAAATCCAAAATGCTTTAAACAATACAGGAGTTTTAATCGACGACAATTCTGGAAGCAGATTAAATTTTTCAAGAATTGATATCTATTCTGCAATTTTATCCTTAGAAAATATTTCCCAAAATATAACTTTAATAAGTCCAGAAAATTCTGCTTCTTATTCTTCCAATTCTCAAGAAATAATTTTTGTTTACAATATCTCTAATAATTTTAATGCTTCGAACTGCAGTTTGATTATAAATAATGTTATTAATTTGACTAATTCTTCTATAACTGTGTAGCCACATGACATATGTCATGGGGTAACCGAAAATTAGTTCTGTTCT
>CAYHMF010000047.1:0-6565 GCA_964357655.1 Candidatus Woesearchaeota archaeon
CAGAACTAATTTTCGGTTACCCCATGACATATGTCATGTGGCTACACACACGCTCTACTTTTCGAAAGGTTTAAAAGGAACATATTGTCTGAAATATATAGTTTAAACCATACAAAACAAGATGAAAGACAATTTTGATATCTTTTTCAGGAGAAAGCCGGCACTTATGTTGGTATCTCTTAAAAAGAATACAAGGATGAGGTATGGTAGTCTTTTAGCTAAGGAAGTTGATTGTACTTACAGCCACGCTGTGAAGATATTGCAAACCTTAGAAGAATTAAAGTTGGTTGTGTTTGAAAAAAAGGGGCGGATAAAGATTATACAACTGACTAAGAAAGGCAGAGAAGTTGCTGACGCGATTGAGAATATTCAAAAGCTAATAAGGTAATTTTCAAAACCAAAAGACTACGCCCCTGAAGTTGAAAAGAAGTTTAGAAGTAAATAGTTTATTACTTTTAGTATTTTTTTATTGGTAAAATTATAAACCAGAACCATGAGTTTGTTTAATTTTTTTCATAACAAATTCTCTAATTTTTTCAGCACCATTAATATCTATCGCTGGAAGATGTCCCTCACTTTGATATCTTCTGTTTCCTCTCCTTCCAAATCTAAAACTATAACCCCCATCAAAGCCAGATTGCCCAGCAGTTTCAATTTCAATAGTAGAAAACCCAAACATTCTAGCAATTATCCCTCTTTTAATATCTACATTTTGAACTCTTTCATAAGGAATAGAAGTATATTTTTTCCAAATAATTCCTCGTTCTATTTTAACTGTCTCTTTTGTTATATCATATAAATATCTATTGTAAGACATACGAGCATAAATTTCTGCTGTAGCAACAACAAATAAAACACAAAAAATAACTGCAAGAACAATGCCCATAATTATTGAGTTTCCTGAATTAAACATCAGAATTTGAAAAATCTGAATTGTAACCCATATCCCGATAAAAAACAATAGGGAATAAGCACGAAGTCTAAATAACCACCTTGCCCCAGGATGTAACTTATTCATTTTTATTTTCTCCTGCTTGTATCTTCTTCATCACAAAATTTCTAATCTCTTCGGCATGTTTCATTTCAACAGCAGGAATATTTCCTTCCGCTCCTGCCGGTCCAGAGAATCCAGCTGTCTGAATCATGACACTTGAAAATCCAAACATTCTAGCTATTATTCCTCTATGAACATCAACATTCTGTATTCTTTCGTAAGGAACATTGCTATATCTTTTCCAGATTATTCCTCGTTCTAATCTTAAACCGTCATCAGTGAAATCATAAAACCAACGATTGTAGGACATTTGGGCGAATATTTCACTAATTATTACAACTAGTAATAAACAAATTAAAATAGTAAAAATATCAATTGTTACAATTGAATCTGTATTAAAAATTTCCATAAAAGGAAAAATAATCATTCCAAAAAAAACTAGAATACCCAATAAAATATATCCGCTTATACGGAATTGCCACTTTGCTCCGGGATGTAATTTTTCCATTCTATTTAATTAATGTAAAGCCTCTTTAAAAACTTTTATAAATAGTCCATCTTAGGTCAATTTAATGATACTACTTTTTTAGGTTAATTGGAAACCCCACACCGAAGTGTGAGAAGGCGTTATTTAGAAAATAAAAAATGGCCTCGAGGGGATTCTCACGCGAGAACACGAAGTTTTCTCACACACTTCCCCATTTGAATATTTTGTTTAAACCTATTTGTTCAAATCCTAAAATGGCCTCGAGGGGATTCGAACCCCCGACACCTAGATTTCTCAAATGATTTTCGATTTCTTTTGCGATTTGTGAAATCGGATTATGCGTTTACTGCAGTTTCTTTTAAGAGTCTAGTGCTCTGACCAGGCTGAGCTACGAAGCCATATTAATGACGCGAAGTTCTTTAAGGCTGAGGCCTGCAAAAGCAGGTCATCCCTGTGGGAAGCTACGGAGCCATAATTAATAGTCATAATAAAACTTTAAAAAGCTGTTGGATTTGAATAATTCATGACATTAAGGTTTTGCAAAAAGTGTAAAACTTTATTGGTTCCCCACAAAGAGGATGGAGATTTTTTTCTGAAATGTACTGGTTGTGGATTTATCGAAAAAGAAAATAAAATTATTCGAGGAAGTGAGAATATTCCAGGAAAAGAAAAAATTGGTGAAGGAGTATTGAGCGATGAAAATTTATCCGCGAGTTATGAAAATATTTGTGAAAAGTGTGGGCATAATAAAGCGCAAATTTTGGACATGGGGGTTTTTATTTCTGACGAGGATAATTTGATTTTATTAAAATGTGGGAAGTGTGGCTTTTCTGAAAGAATTGGAAGAAGGACGAGTTAGTTATAATGCTATTTTATGTAGCTTTAGCTTATGCTTTTTCTAAATAAAATATTGAAGATATAAGGATAATTTCTAATTTAATAATTCAATTTTTCTTTTCTTTCTTGGATTTAAGTTTATTAATGGTTGTTCTAAACTCCCTTCGCCTAAATTTTCTCCAACAATATTCTTGGAATCCTCCTCTATTTCTTTTGATTGTTGGGTTATTGCATTATAATGTGCATGTCTTTTCTCCCAAAGAGTTTTATGAGATTCAACTTCCTTATTTAATAATTCATATAGCTCTTTTGCACGAGTGATGGTATCCTTAACAGAATTTCTAAATTTATTTCCTTTTATGTATTCCAATAGTCTTTTGGCTCTTTCACTCAATTCTTTATCACTTAATTTTAAAGAATAAAGTTGTATTAAACTCTTTCTTAAAACTTCTGCTAAGTATGGAGCTCCATAAGGATGGACAATTAAAATATCTTTTTCTACACGAAATTGGGATTGTTTCTCGTCAAATGCAAAAGTTACTAAAACTCCATAATTTGCTTCCCTTTTAATTACATCATTCTTTATTTGAGTGATATAATTTTTGTTAAATTTTTCTGTTTTTTTACATTCATAAACAATATTCCCAATTTCCTTACCCTCACAAACAATGTAATGAAGGATATCCCCCACATTTTTAGGATGTTCTATTCTATCATTTGGGAATTTTTGTTTTAATGTTTCAACTAATTCAATTTCAAAATCACGACCCGCGTCTTGAGGAGTTCTTCCTTCTTTCAATTGTTTTTGCAATTCTTTAATCCGTTCATCTTTTAATCCCAACTCTTTTACTTTTTGTTCTAATAGTTTATTAGTCGTTTCAAATTTCTTCTTTTGTTTTTCTATACCTTCTTCTAATGCTTGTTTTTTAGCTAAGGTAATTTCTTGTTTTTGTTTTTTGAGCAGTTCTATCTTCTCTTTAGTTAATTTTTCTACATCTTTTCTTGCTAATTTGTTTGCTTCTTCTTGTGCCCTTTTTATTAATAAAGATTTTTGTTTTTCAAATTTCGTCTCAAGTTTTTTCTTTAGCTCAATTTGGTCTTTAGCCAATTTCTTTTTATCTAACTCTAATTTCTCTCTCTCAGTTTTAGCTATTGCAAGTTGTTTTTTAAGTTCATTTTCAATTTTTTTCTTTTCTTCAGAAATTCTAACTACCTCATAATACTTTTGTTCAGTAAGAATAGAATCACATAATGGACACTTGAATTTATTTCCCCCCCCATTAATTATAGAGAAATAGCGTATTTATAATCTTTTCCAAAATCCTACTTTTTAGAACTAATTTTTTATAGATGTATTTGAGTTTAAAATATTACTTATATCCTACTTAAATATAATTGTGATTAATCCAATAATTACCGATTTGTTTTATGAGTGTCCCCGCATTTGGTGCACTGGAAAAATTTGGTTTCTGCTTCGTCGCTAGAACGTTGCTGAATCGCCCAAAAATATGCTTTGTTATTTTTGCATTTTTTACATTGTTCAACCATTATTGGGCGAACATCAAAATTTTCCTCAAGAACTATTGTGTCTTTTCTTTCATTCACTGCCTCGGAAGTTTTTATACTTGCCTTTCCTTTTGACAAATAATTACACCTAGGACATCCTAATTTTTTCGTTTTCTGTATAAGCACGGCACCGCATTTTGGGCAAAATTCCATTAGATGATTCCTCCGACTAATTTTGCATCAACTATTTTGGTTACTGTTAGACAAAATTCCATTTGTATTTTTGTTAAATTTTGTTTTTAAAGGTATGGTTTATGGTTTATTTGCAAAAACCTCTTTCAGAGGAACTTCTTTTTCCTTCATAAAATATTAATTTTCCCCAACCAAGATATGGCGCAAGTTTGAAAACTGCTTTTCCCATAATTTGACTCTCTTTTATACTTGTTTCAAATGGGAGCTGAGCATTGTTGTTGTCTCCTAATGTTGAAAATATTCTTTCTCCGTTTTCCTCTTTAATTTCAATTATTCTGTGGATTATTGGATTTCCATTCCCGACGTTGAAAATTATTACGTCACCTTGTTTTAGTTTTTTTGTATTTGCTCCGACGATGAATAAAATGTCTCCTTTGTTAAATCCGTTAGTGAATTTGAATTCTTTGAAGTCGAGGTCGTTTATTATGTGGGGGGAGTATTTTGATTCGTGCGTTTCCCACCAATTGTCGAAGTTGGAGAGCATATTTCCGTCGTGGTACATACTGCATGATTCAACTATTGCAAGAGGCAGTGCAGTTCCAGTGATTAAACTTAGTGTGGGAAAGAAAATAAATTTTATAAATACGAATATAAATATTATAGATAGCACCCAACCCTTCAGGCTGTCGTCTTTCCAAACTGTAAACCAGAACTTATTCAGAAATTTTTTGACGTCGTTCCAAATCCCCTTTTTCATAATAAGATGTAGATAATGTCGCTTAAAAACTTTTGTAAATGTATCTGATTAAACACAGAAACATTTAAATAGTATCTATTTGTCTGTATATACAAGGTGTATACACATATTCTTGTGTAAGCCTTAAAACCTCTTTTCAACCCAGCCACATCGTCTGATGTGGCTTTATAATCACTCGACAAAATGTACAAAATTCAAAACGACAAATACGTAGAAGGATATAATCAAATTGTAAATCGAGCATTATCTACTCCAGGAAATCATATAGGAAATTATGGAAATGGAACGGGCAAGGAATTTGGTTATAAAATAAAATCTTTTAATCCACAAAATAATTCAAGTTATAGTTTATTTAAATAAAATGACACACGACATATTTGATAACACAATTTTATGCAAAAAGTGCGACGCAAAAATGCAAAAAGTCAAAATCGTTAAAAATAGATTTTTATTCAGAGCAGTTGTTTGCCCAAAATGCGAAGACAAAATAATCCATCCTGTTGACGAGCAAGAATACAATAAATTTATAAATTTAAAGAATAAGGAATTTAGAGTTAAGATGCGACTTGTCGGAAATAGTTATGCTGTGTCAATTCCAAAAGAAATAGTTTCTTTCATGAATGAACAGAAAAAAATGATGGACGACATGGTAAGATTATGTTTTGAAGACATGGGAAGATTATCGCTAAACTTTGGAGAATTAAACAATAAAATTAAAAAGGAAATTTAAATGGAAAAAAATTATTCGGAAAAAATTGACGACTATAAAACTATAGAAGTAGAACTGCAAGATGAAAAAATAAATTCTCTTGCCGGATTAATTATGCAAGACACTTTAAATCAAGGCAGGACAATTGAAATTCCAAGTTTAAAAATTAAATTAAAAAGAAAAAAATGACTAAAAAAGAAATTCAATTAAAAGTTGTTGAAGCACAGCAGGACGACGCGTACAAAGGAATTGCTAGAATAGATTCAGAAATGATGAGAGAATTAGATATTCGAAGAGGAGACGTAATAGTTATTAAAGGAAATAGGGAAACTGTTGCAATTGTCGATAGAGCATATCCTGCAGATGTTGGTGAAGGGATAATTAGGATTGACGGAATTCTTAGAAGAAATTCTAAATCAGGTATCGGTGACGTCGTCAAAATCTTTAAAGCAGACATTCGCGAGGCAAAGAAAGTTGTAATTGCCCCAGCTCAAAGCAATGTCATGGTTCAGGGAGATTCAGAAAGTTTGAGAAGAGGGCTTTTGGGAAGAGCTTTACTTAAAGGAGATTTGATAATGCTCGGAGGAGTTCAGCGAAGACGAGATTTATTTTCAGAAATGGGACTTGGCGATAATTTTGGTGACATGCTTGGCGAGGAATTCGGAACTATGTTCGGAAATCTTGGCGGAGGGATTACTCAAATAAGATTTGTAGTTATTAGCACCAATCCAGGACAGCCAGTAGTCATAACGGAAAATACTGAAGTTGTTTTAAATCCAAAAGGTATTGAAGTTACCGACGAGAGTGTTCCGGAAATTAATTATGAAGATATTGGGGGGCTTTCAGAAGAAATTACAAAGATTAGAGAAATGGTAGAAATACCGATGAAGCATCCGGAAATTTTCCAGAGACTTGGAATAGAACCTCCGAAGGGAGTTTTGTTGCATGGTCCGCCTGGAACAGGAAAAACGCTTTTAGCAAAGGCTGTTGCGAGCGAGTCAGAGGCAAATTTTATTTTATTAAATGGGCCGGAAATTATGTCAAAATTTTATGGAGAGGCAGAGAAAAAAATTAGAGATATTT
>CAYHMF010000048.1:0-6110 GCA_964357655.1 Candidatus Woesearchaeota archaeon
GCTAGGATTCGAACCTAGGTAAGCACTAAGCTAACAGATTTTGAGTCTGTCCCGTTTGACCACTCCGGCACTCCCGCGTATTTGAGTGTGGGAAAACTAGTTTGACCCGAAAGTTTTTGCGAAACTTCCGCGTAGCCCTTGATTTGAGCAAAGGCTTGAGTTCTCCGGCACTCCCGCTTAAAAATACAATTATTTAGTTATATAAAAAGCTTTAGAATTGTTATTTACTAATATGTTTAGCTACATCAGCCAAATCTTTTTTTAAAGCGTCCACACTTTTTTTAATAATGTCTGAAGTGCTCATTTGCCCAAAACTCTCGAGAGTGATTACCAATTCTTCTTTTGGAGAGACTTCACATTCTTTTCCAGCCATCTCACAAATCCCTTGACAAGCGTCCTCGATATCATTTTTTTGGTCGTTCATCACAATTATTTTATTTCCCTTTTCTTTTATTTCATTGTGAGGGAATATTCTCTTAACTTCGTTTTGAAGTTCTTTTGGCATTGTTATTTCAGAAATATTTCTATAAAACATTAAACCCGGAGAAAATTTTGAATGATCAGAACCCTTTCCAGCAGTAACTGTCGCAGTGATTTTAACTTCCTGGTCTTTTGCTAGAGTAGTAATAGGAATTTTATTGTGGACAACTTGAACCTCTCCTTTCAAATCCCCCGAATATACATAACCTTCTTTTTTAACATCTAATTTTAATTTCATTTCAGTTTTTTCATTGACAGCCCCTTTTGTGATTAATGGAATTAAACCAAGTCGATGAGCAACTGTCTCGTCGTATAAAGGAGAATCATTTTTTGAAATTTCAACTTCGTTAATCGCAAGAACCTGAACCTGACTCAAATAACGTCGAATAGCGTTAGCTAAACTTTCTCCAACGTCTGCGTGAAAAGTTATTTGGTCGTCCTTGTTAGTTATTTGTTTCATGTTAATTTTGAACTTTAGTTATTTTTTAAATCTATCTTAAGGCCTTCTTCCTCTTCTTCCCCCTTTCTTCTTAGGACCTCCTCGAGGATTTCTTGTAGTTTCGAGGATATTTAATATTTTAAAACCATCTCTCGTCAGACTTCTGATTATTGCGTTTGCTCCTGGGCCAGGCGCAGGGTTTCCTGTCTTCGCCCGAATTCTAACATAAAGAGATTTAATTCCAGTATCTTTAATATTTTCTGCAATTCTTTTTGCAATGAACATGGCAATCGTCGGGTTTGCTTTAAGTCTTCCATGCTTTGTAACCATTCCACCAGTAATTTTTGAAATAGTTTTGCCAGACATATCTGTCACATGAACAATTGTGTTGTTGAATGACGTGTAAATATTAACCACTGCCTCGGCTTCCTTGACTCTTAAAGATTTTTTTTCTTTGCTTTCTGAAGAATCTTCGTCGGAAACTAGAGGTTCTTTAACTTCTTTATTTTCTTCAATTATATCGTTGGTAATTTCTTCTTTAGGCATTTTAATGATTATTTATGGCATTATTTAATTCTTTTTCTAATTCTTCTTCCATATATTTTTGTCTTTGTTTGTCTCTTTGAGGAACATCTCCTAAAACAATTTCTTCTATATCTTTCTCTTGAAATTTTTCAGGAATCCATTCTGGTCTGTCAATAGCATGACAAGCATTTACTATTTCATCTCGTTTGTTTTTATATAATTGAACTTCTACTAATACCCTATTCATTTTGCGCTTCCTCCACAGATTTTTCAGAAGGCTTTTCTTCAACCTTCTTTTTAATTTTCTTTTTTAAGGTAATTTTATTTTCAAGTTCTATTGGAACAAGATAAGAAGGGCTATCAATAACTTTTCCGTCAACAAGAACTTTTTTATGGACAATTAATTGTCTTGCTCCTTTTGCCGTAGTCGTAAGTTTTTTCTTCAAAACAATTGTCTGAAGTCGTCTGTTTAAATAATCTTTTTTCTCAAGACTAAGAACATCTGCAATTGAATTAACTTTCATTCCAACTTTTTTTAATCTTTCAAATAAAGCAGTCTGTTCTGTCGGGCTTGCTGAAATAAGCTTTCTCGCTTTCTCCCTCATAGATTTAATTTTAGCTTCAGCTCTCCAAATTTCCTTTTTGTTTTTTAATCCAAATTCTTCTTTTATTTTAGCTTCTTCGTCGATTCTCGCCTTATCAAAAGGTCTTTTTGGCCTTGAATATTGTTTATGTTTTCTTTTCATTTTACATATGCCTCTTTTTTCTCTACTTGCTTCTTCTTTTTAATTCCAACTCCGCGTCCTTTATTTTTTCTGAAATGGCTTCTTGTTCTTTGACCTCTTGTAGGAAGTCCAGATGCATGTCTATATCCTCTGTAACTTTTTATTTTCTTCAATCTTTTAATATCAAATTCTGTTCGCAGTTCCAAATCGCTTCCAATCAAGTGTTTGTCTTTTCCAGTTTCAAAATCTTTTTTTCTATTATGAAGATATACCGGAATTTCAGGATTTTTTGCAAATTCAGTTATCGTTTTAATTTCATTATCGGTCAGAGAACCAATTTTTCTTTTTTTGTCGAGTTTCAATGATTTGCAAATTGCATTCGACAAACTCCAAGAAATTCCTTTAACTTTTGTCAAACCAGCATAAATAGTCATTCCTCCCTCGATATCTTTTGAGAGAATTCTTATTATTCTTTCTTCATGTTTTTGCGTCGGTTTTATTTCTTGTTTTTGTTCCATTTTATTTCACAAATAAATTGTATCTTTCAAAAGTTGTCAATTCTTGAAGTATTCTTTTCTCGATTGCCTTTTCAGGATCTGGAAAGTTCGGAATTCTTTTTTTCATATCAGCGAAACTCTCAAAAGGTTTTTCTTCCCTTTGTACAAGAATTTCCTTTGTATGTTTTTTCCCAAGTCCAGGAAGCAACTCAATCTGATGAATTCTTTTGTTAATTGCTTCCGCAGTGTTAAAGAATTCTACAAATTCCTTCTCTCTTTCCTTAACAACTTGCTTTATAAATTCTTGCAAATGTTCTTTTGCTGGTTCTGTAATTTTTTCTCGATGAAGTCGTCCAAGAATATAATATATTTCTTCACGTTTCCCCTCGCCGATGTAAACTTTTTGTCCAATTTCCAATCTCACATCTCGTCTAGGAACTAGTTCCAAAAGAGTCAAATTCTCTGTTCCAATTGCCTGAGCTATGGGCATCATCTTCCGTTCTAATGGATATCCATTTGGTAGATATTCTAGTATGATTGCATGTTCTTCTTTTCCCATTTTCCTTATTTGAATTGTTTAACTGTTTCAAGTATTTTTTTTGTTTCATCCTCGTCCAATCCCATATCATTAAATATTTTATTTAAATCCTCAGCATTTTCTGGCATAATGTCGATTATCTTTGGCACGTGCTCATCCCTTATTTTCATCAAACCAAGCCCCACAATCACTTTTCTCATCTCTTTCGCATCCTTAGCACTTAATTTCACGAATTTTTTTATAAAACCTTTTACGTCGGTCTCGCCTTCTTTATGTTCTTTACCAACAGCAATATATTCGCTCGCCTCTGCCATACTTATTGGTTCTGCATTTCTTATCATTTTATTTTGAAGTTTTTATTTTTTTTAAGTGTATTGGTTCTATCAAAAATTTTTTTTCTTTGTTTTGATCTTTGATATTTACGATGTAAGCCTTTCCACGCTTTCCGTCAACAACCCCCGTTCTTCCCTGAAGCCTCACAGGAAAACTAGAATGAACTGCTTGTTCTCTAATTACAGAGACAGACTCTCCATTTTTCAACTCTTGAAAATATCTGCTAAGTTGAAGCTTCCCCCGAGTTTTGATACTTTTTTTTCTACTCATAATTTATTCAGAAATACGTCATTTAAAAAGCTATCTAAAACACAAGATTTAAAATTATCTCGAGGATTTTGCATTGCTTACAGGAAGATTCGTGGTGCATAAATCTCCGTTATCTCGGGCACTTTCCATGTTCTGAAGAATTGCCTTGAACATTTTTTCTCCCCAAACCCGAACCCCACATCTTTCACAGAAATCTATAACACTGTCATGCGAAATTTCACCAGAGCAATAAATACACTTTTTCATGTTGTCACCAATTTCAAAAATTAAATAAACTACGTTTTTAAACATTTATGTTAGTTTATTCTTCTGATTTTTTAAAACAAGAAAGGGGTTTATTAAGAAATTTACCTTTCTTCTCTAGATATTAATTGTTTTTCTAAATACTTTTTACGACGGGTTTGAGAACATTTTTTATTTAATCTTAATTGGTTTTCCAAATAAACTTCATGAAGTTTTTGTACCTTTTGTTCATAAGATTCTGAACTACCATTTAAAATTTTTGAACATACCTTGCTGACTTCTTTATATTGTTTATACGCTTTTTCAAATGAATTAACCATATCAATATAATTTGGTTCATCGACGGCTTTTTCTAGTTTTTTAATCACATCCCGATATAATTCATGCCCTCCTTTTTCAATAAACATTTCAGATTCAAATTTTTTATTAGATATCATTCGTCGTCCTCCAATTCTTCTTCAAACAATTCTTTTTCTAATTTATCATGCATAAAACTCGTTTTGTAATAATCTCGATATTCCATTTTTTATTTAATTGATTTTTCAAAAGGAAATTTTTCAAATGATTGTAAACCCGAAAAGAATTTTTCTCTAATCCTTTTTCATTCTTTTCATTTGCATAATAATCTTCAAGCGATAATAATTTTTTATCCCACCATGCATTATCCTCAAAGGCATATGCGATTTCAGGTGAAATTTTTCTTCTAAACCAATAAACTTCTTTTAGGGAATCAAACTTGGGCGAGGGAGTCATGTTTATTTCTCCCTACCATTCTTTCTGTTTTTCTTTATTTTTCTGTAAATAATCCATCCAACAATCACAATTCCAACAATAAGATAAATTGTGTAATTAGGTTTTTGGATTAATCCAAGTTCAAGTGCTTTTTCTTTAGAATAAACAGTTATAGGAATTGCAACAGTTTCTTTTTCTTGATTATTATCAAAATCTTTGTATTCAACTTCTGCAGTTATACTTGCCCCAGTTTTTTCATAAATCACGTCGAATGTTGCAAGTTCAAAGTCATCTGAGTCAATATTTCCAACATATTCTTCATCACTCGAAACAACCTCGAATCCATTTTTAGAAATTATTTTTACTGAGACAAAACGAATATCTCCAAGTCCAGAGTTTACGATTTTTAGAGAAATTGTTCCTGTTTCTCCAACAACATTATTTTTTAATTCAACACCATAATTCAATTCTGTTTTTGCAGCTACGCTGATTCCAAAACTTCCCTTTTTTGTAGTTTTGTTATTATCACTATTGACATAAGTTAGGGTGTAAGGAATATTATAATCTCCAGGTTTTATTCCAGGTGAGGATTTTATGGTAAAACTGAATGTTTCAATATCACCCTCTTTGATTTCGTCCTCGCTATCTTCAGAACTCCCAACAGTTGTGAACAAAGTTCCGTCCAAATCTAAAACAAGAGAAACATCGTCGGCATCCTCATTCAGATTATTTTTGATATCAATTTCCAATGAGGCCGTTTTTCCAGGATATAATTTATTTATATTAACAGAATTAATAATCATCGCAGACGCAAATCCGATACTAAGTAAGAATACAAAAATACTTATGATTGTTATATTGATTTGTTTATTCATCTTTTTTTTCTTATTGTAATAACTGGACCCTCATCATCTTCTGAAAGAAGTAATTTATATAATTTATTTTCTTCTGCATATTCTTGTTCAATTTGGTTTTTTACTACAAGAACATTAAACTTTTCGTTAGTGTGGTCATTAAGGCGAGCAGAATAAATCCCCTCATGTGACAGTAAATATTCTGCCATTTTCCCCCCATTTTCTTGAAGACATTTTATAATAGACTTTCTAGCAATGTCTAATTGCTTAGCCTGATAATTTACAACTGTTTTATCAATATTTATTGCCATTTTCCTTTAATCATCCCAGCATAAATCATTTATAAATCTTTGTGTATTGTTACTCTTAAATAGTCAATACACTAACTTGATGGCATCAAATTAATCTTTAAATTTAATATATAGTGTGTAGCCTTGTGACATATGTCGCCAGGCAAAACCGAAAATTAGTTCT
>CAYHMF010000049.1:0-6096 GCA_964357655.1 Candidatus Woesearchaeota archaeon
TTATCGCGACCAAACCTTAAATTTAAAAACCTAATTTACTGCTCACTTTCGTTCGCAGATTAACTAAAATTAATAATTCACGACGAGAAAGTGCGAGGGGGTAAATTTTGCTTAAAAAATACCACTTTAAGTTTACAATATTGTAAATTAATAAAATTTATAAACGAACAAAAAGAAAGATTAATATGAAAAAGAGCAAAAAAAAGATTGTATCAAACTCAACGAATTCCGAATTAAAGGATTCCAAGGGGAAAAAACTCAAGGATTTTACTAGTGAAGAAGTTTGTGAAACTTTCAGTGTTGAAAAAAAAGGGGAAGAAAATTTAGTTAAAACTTGCGGAACAATTCCTGTTGAACATGCGACAAAAGAACAAATTACTGCTCAAAATAAAATACTTAAAAATATTCTTATTGGAATTGCCGTCTTCATAGCAGTTTTTTTGATTGCAGTATATTTGATAAATTCGTCAAAACATTTTGAGTATGAAGGAGTTAAATTTGATGTTTATAATGGAAATGTTCTCAAGGGAAAAATTATCTACGGAACTTCAATCCCGACGGTTTTTAACGGGCAACTTACAAGTTATAATTTTTTTATTAGAAATGACCCTAGGAAATTAGAAGATATTTCTTTCGAAGGAGACCTTATTTTAAAGAAAAATATTGTTATCGAAATGAATGAGGAATTTAAATGCGAAGGAGAAGAAATAATTGCGATTGCGAATCTTGTGAAATTATTAGAGTTCTTCGGCGGGGACGTCATAAAAGATGAAAATGCATCTTGCGATATTCAGGGAAGATATTCTCATATTAAAATTCAACGTGGGGAAATTACAAAAATTGAAAATGTCGGGGGACCGAGTTGCTATATTCTGTATGTTAAAGATTGTGAAATTTTAAAAGCCACAGAAAAATTCATGCTTGAAGGTTTTATTAATTTTAACGAAAAACCGAAGGAATAATTATTTCTTTCTTTTTTTCAGTAACAAATAAATGATTACAACTATTGCAGAAAATAATAATAGGATTAATGTTAAGACATCTTTATTTCCATTTACCCATGAGGCATTATTGCCTACGAAGTATCCTACATAAATAAGAATCAGCGTCCACAAACCTGCTCCAAGAGAGGTGTACAAACAGAATTTAGAAAAATTCATTTTTAAGAATCCTGCTGGAATAGATATTAAATGCCTCGCTCCTGGAATAAGCCTTCCTACAAAAGTAGTTATTTCTCCGTCGTTGTTGAAGAATATTTCTGATTTTTTAATTTTCTCCTTGTTTATAAAAAATAAATTTCCATATTTTGATATTAAAACATCGACGGTAGCTCTTCCTAAATAAAGAGAAAGAAAATAATTTATTGTTGCTCCTATTAAACTTCCAAAAACTCCTGCAAGAAAAACTATTAAAAAACTCATCTCTCCTTTAGCGACAAGAACTCCTGCGGGGATGAGAATAATTTCGCTTGGAAGAGGAATGAATGTACTTTCAATTACCATCCCTAAAAATATTCCTAAATAACCTGTTTCTTTTATTATTGCTAATAAGGCAGTTACCATATTTGAAAATAATTCTGTTATCATTTGCTAAAATTTGTTTTTTTGTATAAATATTTTATATCTGAATAAAAAGGAATTTCTTTTATTTTAAAAACTTTGGCCTCAATAAACCATATTCCAACGACAAAAACCGTGCTTCCGAGATACCAAAACAATTTGTGGGAAACATCTAAAAATGAAGAGCGATTAATAAACATTAAACTAAGCAAAAAAATTCTTAAAAAATTAAAGGCAAACAACAATCCAAATGAAAATACCAACATCTTTATTCTTTTTTTAATTTTTATATTCGGAGTTGATAAATTTAATGCAAAAAGCAAATAATAAGCTGGTCCTGCCACGCATGCGTCGATTATTGATATCGTGAATCTTCCATCAATAGTGATTGTGTTGAATATCATTGTAGCATCAAAAAAAGAATTGATTGCATAAAATAAAGAATAAACCGTCGCTGGGGTAAAAATAAAATAAAAAACTGCGAAACTTGGAAATGCTAAAATAACTGAAACAATATACCTTATGGACAAATTTAGGATATATTTGAAATCTTTTTTCATAATCCTTAGAGTGGAAATCTATTTAAATAACTTGACATTAAGTATTTTATGAAAAGAAAAGGATTTGTCTTGGGGGGGGTTTTATTAGCATTAATTTTAATTGTATTCTATTTTGATTTTGCAATAGTCCAAAAAGTTTCGTTGATTAGAAATGGTTTTCTGGATGATTTTTTTATGGGAATAACTTTAGTCAGCAAAGAAATAACTATTTTTTTAGTTTTGACTGGTTTGTTTTTGTGGGAAAGCCATAGAAGAAAATGGGTTCTTCCGTTATGGATAACTCTTGTTTTGTCGACGTTAATTAGTTTTATATTAAAATATTCTGTGCAACGATTAAGACCTTACCAATTGGAAATTGTTTCAACTCTCCCGATTTTCCAAGAAGCTAATCATTTAATTTGGAATTTTTCATTTCCTTCTTATCACGCATTGATTGCTTTTTGCGTTGTTCCTCTTTTGCTAAAAGAATTTTCTAAATTAAAATATGTCTGGATTACTTTCGCAACTCTCGCTGCTTTCTCGCGAGTTTATTTCGGAGTTCACTTTTTGAGCGACGTGATTGCTGGAGGAGTAATTGGTTGTCTAATTGGTTGGTTTGTCCTTCATACCTACGAAAACTGGGGCTCAAAACATAAAATTATAAAACGAAAGACATTGAATTCTCTAAAGAAATTTTAATTCACTTAATAGATTCTCACTTACTGACGCAACAAGGCATAATTTTTTCGGGTTCGTCATTTCATTAAACCTAACAGAAATTTTTGCATTATATCTTATTTGGTTAGATAATCTTTATTTTCTAGGGTCATTTTATTTCCCCTCAAATGCACAATTAGAATAACGTCTGAATAGTCCTTCTCTTAATCTATGGCTACTAATATCATAAACTCCAAATTCAATCGCGTTAACAAGTTGATTAAATATTTCTTCATAGGAACCCTGACGCCAATATTTCTTTTCATCTGCTTTGTTCAAAACATACTAAATCTTTTTGAGTATCAAGGCATTTAATAGTAATTCCAACATAAAAATCAATTTCGGCAACAAATCCACTGGCTCTGTTTTTTCCATTCGCTGACCATTTCCTGCCTTCATCTAAAATGCACTCGACAGGATTTCCTTTTAGATGGCTATAAGCGTTTAATTTTGTTGTCATTTTTTATGTTTCTAATAATTACTCTGGATAAGAATAACTTCCGTCGCTATATTGCCTTATGATAATGTCATCACCTTTATTAAATGCATTATCTAGAGCAATTAATTTATTTCTCTTTGGTAAATTTTCTTCATGCGTCGTGAAGTGGTTATAACTAAAAACTTTTCTTTTAAAATTTGATTTATTATCTTGAACAACTATTGTCCAGTTTATTGAACAGTTTATTGAATAATGACTCGGGGTATCATCAGTTAACAAATTCTCCCCAATAATTACTCCTTCAAATTGTTCAATTTCTTTTACTACTTGTTTTTGGCTGTTTAAACTCTCTTCAGTTTTGTTCTCTTTATTTTCGCATCCACTTAAGAATAAAACCGGAATAGTAATCCCTATCACAGAAATTTGTTTTAGTTTATTTAAGAGTGTCATTTTTTAATATAATTTTTTCCAAGAATTACCTGAAAGAATACACAAATTTGATTTACGCTCTATATCACAATATGGTTTTTCGAATTCTGTATTTTCCAAATAATCGCAAATTACATTTGTAAAAGTATTAGTTTCCTCATCTAAGTTAACCAAAACTTCTTTAACTGTGCCATAAGTTAATGTATTTAATCTTGGACAAGCATATGGAATAGTTATATATTTAGAAACCATTTTACTTTCTTGCTACTCTTATGGCGACGACAATTATGATTATAACTAACACTACATTAAGCGCGCCGATTCCCCATAAGTACCAGTTTTCTTTATCAATTATGCTTCGGTCCAAACTGAAACCTTTCTTTGCTTCGATTGTTACTGCGACTGGCTGTTGAATTACTAACTCTTCTCCTGATACAGCTTCCAAGTTGAATGATTGTTCTCCTGATGCATCCTTGTTTACACCGAATGTTATTAAAATATCTTTTGATTCTCCAGCACCGACGACAATAACGCTTGAATCTATTACTGCGTCTGATGCCCATCCAGAATATCCTGCTACATTAAGTGTGTAAGTTGCTGGCTCGTCCTCAGTGTTTGTTATTGTTGCTTTAACAACCAAATCTTCTCCAGCTTTTCCACCTGATTCAAGATTTGCTGAAACAACTGCTTTTGATTCTGTTGATGAACAACTTCCGTCTACTTTTATTAATTCTGTGAATTCTGCCTTGTCATCTTCAGAATTTTTATAGATATCATTACTAGATAAACTATCGTCATCATAAATAGTGAATTTTATTCCATAAGTTTTCTCTTCAATTCCTTGTGGAACCTTAAATGTAAATTCTAAAACTTCATTATCTAAGGCACTTATATCTCCTAAATCTGTGATAACTTTATCGATTCCCAATTCTTTGTTATAGATTAAAATATGAACCTCTTCTTCGTTAATTTTGCTGTCATCAATATTCCAAACATCTACTTTTACTTTAACATCTGCTCCACACTGAACAACTTCTTGGAAATCAAAATTATCAAGTATGATGAATTTTTCTTTTGCTCTTATTTCAATGTCTTTTGAATCTGAATCTCCAGTTTCATCTCCATCATAAGCACTGTTTGAATCATCAATTTTTCCAACTGCACTTATATAAAACTCATAGTTATCATTTCCAGAATCTAAATCTTTTGGATTAACTTTAAATGTTACTTTTACTGTTATGTCTTCATTTTCATCTAAATCAAAATCATCTTCACTTAAATCCATATCTCCTTCATCCATTACACAACTTCCTGTAGATTTATCAAGCAAACATACTAAGATTTCAATATTCTCTATATCCCAATTTCCTTTATTATCTAAATCTACATTTACTTCAATTTCGTCAAATGGATACCAGTAATTATCATCATCTCCAAATCCTTGCTCAACTGAAAAATCAAGACTAGTAATCTCCAACTTTCCAGCATTTGCTCCTTCGTAGAAAGATGAGGAAACTATTAAAGTTAGTTCTAAGCTATTTACTACACCATTATTTGCTGTAGATTTAATGTTTAAAGTATTATCTTCTCCAACTTCCAAATCTGCCACGTTTGTTGAAGAAACTTCAATTACTTTTGACGCTCCGGCATTTAAACCGAAATTAGAATCATTGAAAGCAACAGTAAAGTCTGCAGTTCCAACAGAAACTAAAGATATACCTGTTAAAGCTGTATTTCCGGTGTTTGTTACTGTGATTGTTCCATTTTGAGTTTTTGTTAAAGGAGTTGTTTGAATGATTGTTAAAGAGGGGGATTCTATTACATTAAGAGATATTGTAAATGTATCGGCAGTGGGAGTAGGAGCGCCGTCTGCAACCTCCCCATCAATTTTAAATGTTCCTACATAAATTCCTGGAGCAGTATATTTTGGGGTGTTTATCGTAACTAAAATGTCCCCACTGGTAGTACTTGGGGGAATTTGTGTTGGAAGAGTTCCAATAGTTATATTTTCACTATTAATCGTATTTGCTCCATTGACTACATTTACTAAATTACTCTTTTCACTAACCTCCAAATTAATTAAAGTATCATCATTTACATTTGTATAGGTATTACTTATTTTAAATGTGAATGTAGATGCCGTGTTGTGTGAAGTACTAATAGGTATTGTGTTTTCGCTTGGAACCAAAGAAATCGCAGCACTAACGCACCCCATAACAATTACCAACGATAAAATACTTAATCCTAACAAACTAAATAACTTTGATTTCATTTTGTTGTAATTTTTGAGTTACGATGGTTTATAAAGTTTTATATTTGTCTGAATATATATTGAAATTCAATTTCAAGGGAAATTTGGGATGTTCACTGAGAAACTCAAAAATTTTCTCGCTGAAGGAGATTTACTGCTCAC
>CAYHMF010000050.1:0-5924 GCA_964357655.1 Candidatus Woesearchaeota archaeon
TTCGCCTTCTCTCGAAAGACTTGCATGTCTAAGTGCAAACCAGAGAGCCGCAGCCTCTAGCAGGATCAACTAGATTAAAACAATTTCATAAATTATGCCCTAGTAAAAATTTTGTAAAATTTTTCGGGGTACACCCTTGGGTGTTAAAAAATAATTTCCATTGCGCAATTTGTTATATAAGAAAACAAATCACTTCACTCCATCCTAACTATTGGCTATGTCATTTTATTGACGTGAGAATTACAAATGATGACTGCTTCTACATACATCATACTTTAATGTGCGAATGTGAATTCATTATTAAAGCACTCATCTTAGATATTAAAATTATAAAGAACGTGTTTATAAATCTTTCTGCAAGAAAAATTCCACTTTGGCGTCGGAAAATATTTTGTTTAGGCAATTATAATTATTATACTTTCTAAAATTTCAAAAACAAAAATCTTTAAAAATCCACTTTCACAATTCTTTTTATGACTGACCCAAATTTTGTTCAAAAGAGGATGAATGAAATCCAGAGAAATCAGGATTTTGTCGACGCATTTTCAAAAATTGTTTCCGGGAAATCTGGTTATAGAGCCGTAATAGAAAAAAAACACGTGATAATAAATTGCACTGGTTGTGGGATACAATTAGATGAAGGAATTAAATTCTGTCAAGAATGTGGAACTAAAGTATGGATTAAGCCGACAAAATGTCCAAAATGTTTAAAATCTGTTTTTGAAGACGATAAATTTTGTCAAGAGTGCGGGGAAAATTTAGGCCCGCCGAAGTGATTAACAGAAAAAATTAGTTAGTAATTTTAAATTCTTTAAAAAATTCTGCCATAAATTTTTGGCGATAGAGGAAAAGATTTTTACTTAAAAATTTATTGATAAATCGTGAGCCATCAATTCAATTTCTTTAAAAATCAAATTTTTTATCAATTTACTTTCATTGTTTAAAATTGAGGCATAATCTACCATATAAAATGTTCCCTTATTTTCACTTCCATCCAAATTTTTTCCGTCGTAAGTTCCAGAAATATCTTTTCCATTTGTTATTCCTTGGTATTTTATTTTTCCAAGCAATGCCATATTATCGCAGTTATTTCTATCATATTCTTTGTCAAAACTCCATTTTAACGAATCTCTATTAATTTCCCCAGAAAATTTTGCAACCCCCAATTGGTCAAATATTTTTCCCTCTATTTTTGTCAAATTGTAAGGTGCTACAAAATTTGTTTTTTCTATGTTCATTAGAAACAAACTAAAATGAATTCTATTTTTAACTTCATAATTTGTGTGCCACAATCCAATATATTGATTCATATAGAATAATTTTGTTCTTTTATTTATAATAATTTGTGTTTGTTAATATAGTATTTTATTAAATATTTCTAAATTTTCATCTTTTTCTTTTATAATTATTCACAATATAATCCTGAAACTTTTCTATTATATCATCTTTCCAATTATCATATTTTTCTAAAGGAACTTTTTTAAACATTTCAGAAGATTGGTATTTTTCAATAGTGCCGTAAACAATATTTATTATTCTGCTTTTTCTATTTTCTTTTTCTGTCATTCTTTCATTTTCCATTTCCCGTTGATTATTGGAAGAAGTTGGGCGAACCCCCCGTCGCATAATACTAAATTTGCTGCCATCCATTTTAAACCTTGTCCTCGCGTATAAGATAAATCTAATCTTGAACTTGTTCCAAGAACATATGCGTTTCTCAATACTTCTGGGGAATGAGTGTGGGCACTTACAGTTTTTCCATACATTTCTTCTTGAGATTTTATACTCCCCTTTCCCCCACTATGCCCCAAATGCCCGTGATTTGCAAATTGATACCCCCAAATTTTATAATCGTCTTCAAATCTTAAAAAATTAATATTCTCCGGAAGTTCTCCAATTTTGTTTATCCCTTCTTCAACAACTACATTCATCGCTTCTGCCGGGTCTCTACACATAGCACCTATTTTAAATAAATCCGCACCAATAACAGCATTTATTGGGTCGCGAATAAATTCTCCTGAAGCAAGATATCTGTATATAAAATTATCATGATTAGATGGAACAACAAATATATTTCCTTTTTTCATTGCTTTGCTAAGCTCGCATAAAACATCGTAATATTCTTCTAATTCATCTTTTAAATTTAATTTTCCAAATCTTGCTCTTATTGCTTTTGAAATATAATCATCCTTTTCATGAGGATTTATAGATTGGGAATTTGCCAAATCATGTATGAATAATCTTTTGGGTTTGAAAAAATCAATCATTTCATAATTTGCTTGCATAGTTATTTCATCTGTTTCCCCAACATGCAAATCTCCAAGAGCCAAGGCCTCCACCTCTACTTTTTTTGGTTTTTTTCTCCCATCAAATTTCATTCCCATATCAACAAATTTTCCATCTGCTTGAGAAGGAAGATGTCTCACATTATAATCTGAGGAGTTTATAATTTCTACAACAATTGCTCCATACTGATGGTCTCGTAATGCAATATCAGCTCTTCTGTTTCCAGACGGATTGTCTCTGTTAATATTGTAATTTGGAAAAGTGCAAGAACCAGTTGTGGTTATTAGTTTTGGAAATTTACGATTTCCCGTCGGCACACATCTTAATCTTTGTTTTGAGAAAGCCATTACAACCGATCTATCTCCTTGAACAAATCTGTCTCTTGATTTTGGGATATCAATATTTTGTGGGGGTTCAGTCATGCCAGAAATTTTTATATTGCTATTTAGCAATTTTTCTTTTTCTCTCATAGTGTAGAGAATTTCTCCCTTTTCCTTTTCTTCAATCTCTTTATAAAAATAATCATCTAATTCTATTTCCGAAGTCATTCCAGCCATCGATAAAATTTTTAGATTAGCATTTTTTTCTTCGCAGTATTTCACAAGCCCTTCAAGAAGATTTATATTTGGGGCGCCTTTCGACGAATCTCTTCCATATTTTTTAGCATGCTTCTCTGATTGAATTGCTTGTGCAGAACTAATGACATAAATTTCTTTAAAAAAAGTATTATTTTTATGAGAATTATTTTTTCTTTCCTCTATCTCTTTTTTTCCACCCATCATGGGAAAAATCTTCCACTACTTTTAAATAAATATATGCTGGGAAATAACAATTAAACAAAACAATAAGCTTATATATAATTAATTTTATAAATTTAAGATGGCTCCAAAAATACTAACAAGAGAAAAAGGGAAATTTTTCGAAACTGAATTTTCGGACGGAGGTTTAGTTACTAAAATAATAAACCCCAAAAAAGAAATTAATCCAAAAACATTAATTAATCTAGGAACTGATTTACTCGTATATGAATCTCCTCAAGAATTATTGTCTGAAATAAACAATTTAAATAAAGAAAGTGATTATATCTATTTATCCCCAATGAGATTTATTTACACTTCTCCAACTAAAGGAATTCATTTAGTTTCTTTAACATTTTACAAAAAAAAGAGTTAATTTTTATTCAACATTCCCATTTTCTTTTATTTTTTCGTCTTCATACGGATTTAAATGTCGTCGTCGTAATTCTTCTTTTGCGTCGTCAAGACAACTAATTGCAGAACTAATATTTGTGTAAGACTTTCCTTTTTTATTTATACTTTCTAATCCCAGCGCATAAACAAGATAAGTCAACTCCCCTTTTTTCATATCCGAAGCAATCAATTTTCGCAATTCACTTAATGCAGGTTCATATTTTTCTTTATCTTTTTTAGGTATGTATGGCATTTATTTTCCCTCGATAATTTAAATTTAAGAATTCTTCTAAATCTTTTTCTTTAGTGAATATTTTTGTCGAATGGTAATCTAACCACGGATGTTTTTCATGCCCGTTGGTAATCAGAGAATAAACTGGGACATCAAATTTGTAGGCATAAACCATTTTCATAATTTCTTCATAATTAACATTTTTTTCAATTGTTGTAAGATGATATTTTTTCCCTTTAATTTTTTTAATTTCTTTTTCAACTTCAGGAACTTTTATTTTTGGAAGATTATTTATTGCATCGGGATTTTTTCCTAACTCAACCACGCGTTTTGTCAAATCTTTTAGGTTAGTAAATATTTCTGAAGAGTGGTGCCTTAACCAAGGGTCGTCGTCGCAACCATTGCTAATCAAGCTCAAATCTAATTTTTTCATATTGAGGCCGTATACTTTTTCTTGAATTGTTCCGTAACTCAAAGCACCATCAACGATTGACACGATTCCAGAGCTCTCCATTATTAAAGTGATGTCCGGGCGAACAATGCTGTTTGGGTCCACCTCGTATCTCTCGATTCTTCCGGCTTGAATTTCTATTACTTTTTCTCCAATATTTTCGTAAAACGGATTAACAAATTCAATTCCAGCTTCTTTTTCAGTTGCCAATTCCCATTCTCGAATTTCCTTAAGCGAATCAAAAGGATGAGCCAAATAAAGTTTTAATTTTTCCTTTTTCATTTTTATTTCATTTCTCCTTGTTTAAACCCCAGAAAATTTTCAAAATTCATTTTTTCTTCTTTGAAATATTTTTTCAAATCATCAAGTTCTTTTGGAAGAATTCCTCTTTTAATACATTCTTCATAATGAGCGATTGCAAATAAATTCCATGTCGCTTGCATTAAATGGTCCTCGTCGCGCATTCCCTCTAAAAATTGAAATATGTGTCTTATTGCTGACTGCGCGCATCTGCTAAACGGAACCCCGTTCTCCCAATTTCGTGCACCTTTTTGACGTGCACCTCTTTCATAAACCAAAGCAAGTCTTTTCAAAGCAAGCGGACTAATTAATTCATACGCCCCCTTTCCCTCATTGTTATCTCTCTTCGCGCCAGAATCGAGTTCTTTCAAATCTTCACATTTAGTTTCAAACCCTTTTTCAGTCATACCTATTTTGTAAACTCAAAATCTTTATAAGAATGATTGTTTTCTAAAATATATGCCGACATTTGTAATACACGAACATAACGCAAAAAATTTGCACTGGGATTTTAGATTAGAGTCTGGAGGCGTCCTTAGAAGTTGGGCGATTCCAAAACAGCCGACAAATAATACCGACGTTAAAAGACTTGCGATTCAGGTTGCAGACCATGCAAAAGATTATGCAAATTTTCAGGGAGAGATTACAGAAGGTTATGGAAAAGGGACAGTAAAAATATGGGACAAAGGAAGTTACAAACTTGAATCAAAATCCAAAGACAAAATTGTTTTTCACCTTCAGGGAAAGCGACTAAAGGGAAAATGGGTTTTGGTAAAAGCTAATTTCAAGGATAAAAAAACTGGAAAAGTTAATGATAAAAATTGGTTGCTTTTTAGGATTAGTTGAAAATTTTAACTCAAATCCAATTCGTAAATTGCTTTTACTTCATCTGCAGTTAATGCTTTGTTGAATATCATTACTTCGTCGATGGTGCCGTTGAAGAACTTAGGAGATTCAGAATTTCCTCTACCAATAAGAAGATTATTAGTATTAATATATAATCCTCCATTATCAAAAGAATTTGTAATGCTAATCTTTTCATCACCATTTTTTAAACAAATTAAATTTTCTCCTTCAATTCCCGCGTCAAAAGTTATTATAAAAAATGTCCATTTATTCTCATCAAAGATACCATAAGCTAAATGATCTGTATTTGTAAATCCATTGCTCCTGAAATCTATTCCTCCATTTTGGTTAGCAGTAGCAAGATCCCATGCCCAAAGATACCCCCCTTTATCAAATAATGCAGAATAACCAAAAGGATTACGTTTAGCCCAAAACAAAATACTAAATTCAGTACTAATATCTAAGCTATTATCATCATCGACGCTAATATAATCTCCATCTCCATCAAAACTCGCAACTTTTCCTCTTTCATCATCTTCAATAAATTGCACTCCATTAGACGTTCCATCATTCCCCCCAATTTCGTCGTCGGCGTTTCCTTCCATTCTCCACCATGAAA
>CAYHMF010000051.1:0-5842 GCA_964357655.1 Candidatus Woesearchaeota archaeon
TTTGATTTTACCAAATTAAAATAGGGGGTGACATATGTCTGGTGTGAGCACACTATTTTGTTACTACTAAAAGATTAAGATAATTTTTACAAACTTAACAATTGAATATTTGTGTCGTTCGTCGAGAAATTATTAGCCACAATCACTTTGACGTTTTTCTCTTCAGCTGATTGGATAATTCCTTTTGTAACTGTTCCGTCAATTACTATGACCGACGGAGTTTCATTCATTCTTCGCAACGCTCCACCAAGGCTTTTTGTAGAAACGCTTTTTATTTCTTCTAATCTATTATTCAAAATTACTGCCTTTCCAGTATCTTTATTTTCTCTTGAAATATTTGAAAGTTTGAATTTGTCTTTTTCGTCCAGCACAAAACTTTTTGTTTTTGGCTCCTCAGAAGAGGATTCAAGATTTTTAGTTCTTGAATACCTCATTCTTGATAGGAATTCGTCTGCAGGAACTTTCTTTCGAAGAGTCATCATGATCTCTTTTCCATTTAGTTCTTCGACTTCTTTCCCTTCCGGAGCTGTTACAATAAATTTCACATTAGCGTTATCAACGACATTTTGAATAATTAACTTTCCTCCACGGTCGCCATCAACAAACAAAATCAGGTCTTTCTTTTCCCCTAATTCTTTGATAGCGTCTGGAAGTTTTGTCCCATTCATTCCTATGACATTTCTTACACCATTTCGCACAAGATTAATAACGTCTGCTCTTCCTTCAACAACAATAATTTCTTTGTCATAAAGGTCTCCGCTCGGAAGTTTTTCGTCGCCGTATTCTGAAATCCCAGCGATTTTGGCAGAGTCTTTTATCTCATTAGAAATTTCTCTCGAATCTGTTGAACCAGAGATATTAGCCATAAGCTTTTTCGCTCGTTCAATTATGTAATCTCTCTTGCTTCCTCGAACATCCTCGATTTTAGTGACTTCTATTTGCGAGTCGCTCGGACCGATTCGTTCAATTGTTTCAATAGCAGCAGCGATAAGAGTTGTCTCTGATTGGTCAAGTGCCGTCGGAACTCTGATTACTCCAGTTGTTCTTTTGTAATCTCTTTGAATGTCTACTTCGATTCTCCCTATTTTTCCTTCTTTTTGCAATTCTCTCATTTCAAGATCTGCTCCAAGAAGCCCTTCTGTCTGACCGAAAATAGCCCCGATTACATCTGGCTTTTCCAAAGCACCCTCTGATGTGAAACTTGCATGTATCATGTATTTTATCGATACCGGACTTATTTTTGCCATTTTATTTTTGTTTTATTTAATTAATGAAATCTCTCGATTTCTAGAAAAATATCCCTAACTAAGTTAGCTTTCACCCGTCTAAATCAATGATTGTGAATGTGATGATAGATAATAATCTCTTAATTCATGATATCTTTCTTACTATTCAAATTTGATGAGGTTTTTAAAACTTTGGGATGATTTTTTAACCAAATCACACATTCAATTATCTTTCTTCAATTTGAAATATTCTTTTGTTTTTCCAAGCTTGTCGTATAATTCAAGAAGTCTTTGCTTAATTCTTTGTCTTTCTACATCCCCAACTCGCATTTCAAGAACCTTTTCGTAAATTTTAGAAGCATGGTTTCTTCTTTTTTCTTTTTCGTAAACTTCGGCCTGAGTTAAATAAAATTGTTTTATTGTTTCGTAAATTCCATTTCTTTCACTAGAATTTGCCTGACTCATTGCCTTTTTCATTGCGTCGTCGGCCAACAAAAAATTCCCCGCTTTAATATAAAATTCTGTTTCGCGCAAGTGATGTTTTATCTTGTCCTCGAATTTCATGCTGATTATTGCGGCAATATGATGCACCTTCGCAGCCTCGGTATAAAGCCGTCTCTTTTCATAAAGCTCTGCTAATTTAATACAAATAAAAAGTTTTGCATCCGTCGAAGTATCTTTTTTTAACAAATCGCTAAGATAGCCCATTTGAACAAATTCCCCTTTCTTTGCAAGTTCTTCCGCAATTTCGTGTTTTGTAATCACCATGTATTTTAGAGAAATTAACAATATTTAAAATTATTTGTGGTAGAGATGTTATTTCACATTTTCTTCAATCCATTTTTTAGTGAAATTTGATATTTCTCCAATCTTCCCCCGAATCTTTTCTGGAATTTCAAATCCATCTCCAACAATATCTCTTACTAAAATTGGAAATAAACTAGACATGTTTGAGTACTCATTTATTTTGTAAGTTGTTTTTATCAACGGGAGTATCTCTTTTCCCATCCCAATAAGATTCCTGTAGGCATCGCAATCGATATAATCCCCTATTCTAGAAGAGTAGCTTTTCTTTTTGCAATGTTATTCCCAGACGTCAATATTTTCACAGAATTTTTCTTCAATGTTCATACAATTAAATAGAATTATGGATATATAAAAATTGTTGTAAAAATATCTTACTTATAAATATCGTAAGTGGATTGAATATTAGCTTTATTATTGAGATCATCTTGAGTGTAAAGAGTTATAGTTTTGTTCGGTTTATCAATTTCAAAATCAATAGATTTATGCCTATTCCGAACAATAAAATTATTTATATCTTCTCGTTCATCAAAATTAATCTTTAATTTAGGGTTATCTTTTTCAATAAATTTTTCCAGTTCCCCGTAAATTATTTTTTTATGCTTCTTAATTAATTTCTTATCTTTTGGTTCCATAATTAATAATTCAATAAGCCCTTTATAAAATTATTTGTAATAAACTATTTGCCCAATTTTTTAATTCTCTCTCTTGTTTGTATTTTCAATTCGTTGCTTGGTTCTGCATAATACCATTCATTTTGGTATATTATTGAGTAAGTAAGTTCAGGGATAGTATATCTGTTACATTGTGGGCAATCGTCGATGTTTTTAAGATAATTCCCGCTACATCCCAAAGTTATTTCCATTAACTCCTCGTCAGGAGAATTTTCAAAAAAAATGTTAAACCCTCCGTGCCCCTTATGCTCTTTTTCAAAAAGCGCGACTTCATCCCAAATAATTTCTTGAACAGGAATTTCAGAGTTCATGCAAATTCCTGAAATAATTTGTTTCAATTTCATAAATAAAAATAGAAGATTATGCTTAAAAATATAATTGTGATAAATTAATATTCTCCTGTTAGAATGAATTTGTTCAATGTGTCTAAATCAATTATTTTTTCCAAAGGAATAATTCCCTCTTTCTCCATTGACAAATTAAATCCTAATTTAAAAGGAAAGGTATCAACCCTTATGTTTTGAGTAATTGCATAATTACAAACTTTAAGAAATGGGATATCCTCTTTTTCATATAACTCGTTTATTCTCTTCTTAACCTCTTTCCTATTTTTAGGTGCAACCTCTTGTCCAAATCTAAATTCAGCAGAGAAAGTTGTTTTTGATTTTCTTGTATCTCCATTATTCTCAGAAATAATTTTGTAATTTATTTTATACATAAGATTTATTTAAATTTTTTGCTTTAAAAATATGATTGTCTTAAAAAACAATAAAATTATCTATCCCAGTTTTTCTTAACATATTCTCTCACAATTTTTTCAGCATAATTAAATGCAGATTCTTCATCAGTAATTGGAGGGTCTACAGGAATCTCACAATAACCTTTGCTATTTGCCCATATTCTAAAATTATATTTTTCTGATCCTTTTGGTTTATAGAAAGTAACTTGATTCATTATTTTTGGAATCTCTTCCATTGTACGAACTCCCAAACATTTATATTCATCCTCAAATCTTTCAATTTCAATACATACTTTTTCAGGGTTTAATCTTTTATACAAGTTATTTGTCATTTTTTCGTTTCCATTAAAAGCTCAACTTTCATTTCTAATTTAGGGGTTCTATTCTCATTCATAAAATGAGGATCATTACAAAGCTCTTCCATATATGTTTTTGAATAATCTATAATTCCTTCAGCAAATTTCCTAAATGCTGGAGACCGCCCCCACAAAAGTTCGTCAACTTCAATTTCTTTTGGTTGTCTTTCATGAGAATATGCTTGAGGGAATATTTTTAATTCTCCTTGTTCATAAGTTAATCTGAATTCCATTTTTTATTTTTTCTTAAATTTTAATGCTTGATAAAATACCTTCCCGTGTTCTTGGAGATCGTATTTCATGCAATCGGGGTGAGTTGATTTGCCAGTTATTAGGAATCCATTATAATCTTTTCCAAGTTCATTGTATTCTTCAATTGCCCAGTCTATTTCTTGTTTAGCCTTAGATATTTCACGATTACCTTTTTCTTCATTAAAATAACCAGAATAAAACATATCATTTTTCCCACCAAGAATTTCCACCAATTCCCCAGTAGTTCTTATCTTAAATCCTTCGTCAGTTAATATTATTTCAGTTATCTCTTTTGTCATATTTCTCCTTCCTTAAACTCATAATCTCCTTTTTCATTAATATAAAAATTAAATTTTCTTAAGTTAGAATTGTTCTCTATTGATTGTGCGATTATTTTGAAATTATCTGAAAAATGTTTTCTATAATTTTCTTTAGTGCGAGAGTCATTCAATAAAAACAAAAGATTTTTGAGCGGGTCACCAGTCAGTGCTTCTAAACTGTAAGGTTTAAATCTTTCTTTATCGGTATGCCAAATAAAATCCGCTCTAAAACCAACAAATTCCCCGTTTGATTTGTATACCGCTAATTTTACTCTTGGATTATCTGGTTGTTTCATCTTAATTTTTCAGAACTATTCTCCGACGTCAATCACCCGAAATTATTTTTTCTTTATGCAAATTATAGAGTAATTTGTATCTATGGAAAAATAGCGAAGCTATTTTTTCTTTGTAATTTCTGTGCACATTCCAGCAGCAACAGTTATTCCTGCATCTCTTACTGCGAATCTACTCATGAAAGGATTAACTTTTTGAGTTTCAATAACAACATTTCCTTGAGGAACTATTCTAACTTTTGCAGTGTCTCCATTTTTCAAGAAGTCTGGGTGTTCTTTGATTACTTCACCAGTTCTCGGATCAATTTGCGCAATTAATTCATCAAACTTGCATGGAACTTGAGCAGTGTGAATATGGAATACAGGAGTGTATCCTTTTGCCAAAACACTTGGGTGATTTATTACTGTAATAGTAGCTAAGAATTCCTGAACAATTGGAACAGGATGAGCTGCGTCGCAGATAACGTCTCCTCTCGCAATATCTTTTTTACCAACTCCTCTAATGTTAACCCCAACATTATCTCCAGCGTCGGCAGATGCCAAGGTTTCATGGTGAGCTTCAATTGTTTTCAATTCTCCTTCAATACCTTCGCCTGTTCTTCCAGGGATAACTTTAACTTTCATACCCTGTTTCATAACTCCAGTTTCTATTTTACCCACAGGAACAGTACCAATACCTGTGATTTCATAAACATCTTGAACTGGCATTCTCATAGGAAGATTAGTTGGAGCTTCAGGAGCAGGGAACAAATCAAATTGTTCTAGTATTGTAGGCCCTTTGTACCAAGCCATCTTGTCAGATTTTTTAACAATGTTATCTCCTTGTAATCCAGCACATGCAATAAAAGTAGTTTTTTCTGGGCTGATTCCAACACCTTTTAATAATTTCCCAACTTCTTCTTTAAGGTGGTTGAATTTTGCTTCGTCGTATTTAACAGCGTCCATTTTGTTAATAGCAATAGCGATGTTTTTCACACCCATTGTTCTTAATAACCATAAGTGTTCTGTTGTTTGAAGTTCAACTCCAGATGGAGCAGAAATAACAATGAAAGCAGCGTCGGCTTGTGAGGCACCAGTAATCATGTTCTTAACAAAATCTCTGTGGCCAGGAGCAGCAATTATTTTAATTTGCCATTTCTGTGTCATAATTTTTTTGTAAGAAAGGTCAATTGTAACTC
>CAYHMF010000052.1:0-5783 GCA_964357655.1 Candidatus Woesearchaeota archaeon
AAATAAATTTCCACTTAAATTTAATTTTCAAAAAATGAATTATTCAAACTTCTCTTAAGATAAATTCTTCTTGCCAAAATATACTCTCTAGAAGGTTCTTTTCCAAGAGCCTTTTCGCTTTCTTTTGAAAGTGGACCAAAAGTGCTGTCAACAACTAAATTTATTCTTTTAGGGAACTGTTCAAGAAAATTAGTAGCAGTTTCATAATCTTCAACAAAATCAAAAATTTCTAATTCTTTATCCAGATAATTCTTTACTGAATTAACTTTATTGCCCACATATTTTTTATCAAATCCCATTTATTTTGAATACGGATATATTTTATAAAGATTATTGCACTCAACCTCCTAAAAAACTTTTGTATATTCAAAATCAGCTTTCAGCATCCATAGGAACTTTTAAAAACCAATTTTCCAATTAATTCTTATGGCATTCAAAATAAACATAGCAGAAAAATCAGGAAAGACTTACAAACTTGAAAGCGAAGCTGGAAGCTTGATAGGAAAAGAACTTCACGATAAAATTAATGGAACAGATGTCTCTCCGAATTTAGCAGGATATGAATTTGAAATTACTGGAACAAGTGATACGTCCGGATTTACCTCGCTAAAAAGTGTTGAAGGAATTGGACTAAAAAAAGTTCTGTTGAGTTATGAAAAAGGTATGCATAAAAGACCAAGAAGAGAAGGTAAAAAGAAAATTTCAAATAAAAATCCAAAAGGATTAAGATTAAGAAAAACTGTTCGAGGAAAAGTAATCTCCGAAGCTATTTCTCAAATCAATCTTAAAATTCTAAAAGAAGGACATAAAAAACTTTCAGAAATTTTTCCGGAACAGAATAAACCGAAAGAAAAAAGTCCTGAGAGTAAATAACAATAAGTTTTATAAATCACGAAATTAGTTAAGTTAATGAAAAAATTATTAATTACATTATTTTCTATTGGAACTATCTTAGCTAACTCAACAAACGTTCTCGCTGAACCAAGTATAGATCAGATAAGAAGTAATTATTCTACGGAAATTTCAAAAATTATTAAAAAACAAGATAAAAAAGTATGCAGGTTTCTAGAATATAAATCTCTAGGGGAGGGATTTGATGCATGCATATATCATCATACATTTCATATGGATACATGCGGAGGGGAGATAGAAGCAAGTTATGTTGAGGGGGCTCTACCAGAAAAAAGTATAAAAATTCTTTACTTAAATAATGCGAGGATAACTTATCAAGATCTTGGTTTAATAGATTTGCCTCACGACATATTTAATTCCCCTATAAAAGTTGATGAATCTAAAGAAAAAGATTATTTCAATCTCCTAGAATGCATAATCAAGGAAACAAAATAAAATTATATTCATAATGTCTAAACCCAAAAAATTACTGCCTATTTTTGCAATACTCACACTGCTTTCTATAGGATGTTCACAAAAAGTTAATGTAATAAAAAATTCGTTGGAAAACTCTTTGGACAAACAAATTATTTGTCTTGAAACTAAAAAACCATCTAAGGATTCTATTTTAAAAAAATATGTCATGCGAACAGGATTGAGTAATTACACGACGGCGATATGTTTTAATTCTCCAAAAAATCAGAGAACATTGGATGTTGTTTGTGTAATGGGAAATTATCTCACGGAAACTTTTTATGGTTTAGAAAATAATTCTTCATATCCCCATCACGTCCTCAGAAATTTTTTATTATCGCAACTACAAAATATGTATAATGCAAGAATTTTCTGACTAATTATTAAACCCCCAACAACCTTTAAAAACTACTTCTATTATCTTACTTTATGACTAAAGACAAAAATCTTCCAGAATTGAATGTTGGAGTTGTTGGACACATCGACCACGGAAAAACAACTCTTCTTAGCAAACTTACTGGAAAATTTACAGACACGCATTCAGAAGAATTGAAAAGAGGAATTACAATCAAACTTGGTTATGCTGAAACTATTATATCCCAAGATGGAAATAACTTTAATAATAAAGGAAAAGGAACACCAGTCAGATATATCAGTTTTATCGACGCGCCAGGGCACGAAATGCTTATGGCAACCATGTTAAGTGGGGCCGCAATTATTGATGCGGCAATTCTTGTCGTCGCCGCAAATGAAGGAATAAAACCGCAAACAAAAGAACACTTTATGGCACTGCAGGCTAAAAAAATAAAAAACATAATTGTGGTCCAAAACAAAATTGATTTAGTCGACAAAGAACAAGCACTAAAAAATTACAAAGAAATAAAAGAATTTTTAAAAGGAAGCTTAGCTGAAAACTCCCCGATAATTCCAGTTTCTGCACAGCAAGAAATCAACATAGACAAAATATTTGAGGAACTTTCAAAATTAGAAATCCCAGAAAAGAACATAAAAGGAAACCCGATATTTTTAATTGCGAGAAGTTTTGACATAAACAAACCCGGGAAAACAATTGAAAAATTAAATGGCGGGGTTCTTGGAGGAATACTAAAACAGGGAACTCTCAAAGTTGGGGATGAAATAGAAATTAAACCAGGGCTAAGTTCAAAAAAAGCAAATCAATTAGTTTACGAATCACTTACAACTAAAATTCTTTCTCTCCACAAGGGGAATCAATCAGTAAAAGAAATAATTCCTGGAGCAAGCATTTCCATAGAAACCAGCCTCGACCCATTTTTAACAAAGACAGATTCGCTAACTGGATGCGTCGCCTCGACAAAAGGAACACTTCCAGAAATAAGCCACAAGATAAAAATCAAATCAGAACTCTTCAAAGAAGTTCTCGGAGAAGCAGAACATAAATTAGTTGAGCCAATAAAAACAAAAGAAATGTTAATGTTGAATATCAACACCACAACCACCGTCGGAATAGTTGAAAAAATTGACGCGAAAGGAAAAGAAATTGAACTAAACTTAAATATTCCAGTGGTTGCATTAAAAGGCGACAATGTCGGAATTGCGAGAAACATAAATAGTCATTGGAGATTAATCGGCTGGGGCGAAATTATTCAGTAGAGACAAATATAAATAATCAATAACTACTACTATGTTATTGAATAGTGCTAAATAATTATTAATAATAACAGCTTTTCAATAATTGAGTAGAGATTATTCAGTAAAACTATTGACGAGCTTATGTTTAGAAAAATTTTGGGATTGACCTATTTTATAGTAATATTTATATATGAATAACAAGCTTTACATTATATGGCAAAATTTTTGAATAGTTCAGGCATAAGTTACCATTTAGAAAGCTTAATCAAGAATGCAAATCTAAATTTGTTTCTTATTAGTCCTTATTTAAAATTTAATTCAAGGATTAAACAACTTTTAGATGAAAGAAATCGCCTTAAACTTGATATAAGAATTATCTATGGCAAAGTAGATTTACAAACTGAAGAGAGTAGTTGGTTAAAATCTATGGATTCAATTAAAGTTTTATTTTGTAAAAATTTACATGCCAAATGTTACATAAATGAAAAAGAAGCAATAATTACTTCCATGAATCTTTATGATTTTTCTCAGCAAAATAATAACGAAATGGGCATTTATGTAACTAAAGAAGATGATCCTCAATTATATCGAGATATTCATAATGAAGTCACTAGTTTAATTAGAACTAGTAACCTTATTGAGATCCCCATAGAAAAAGTTGAACCAAAAAAGGCCTTTCATAAAAAAAAGTTTTCTGAAGGAAAGGACGGGTATTGCATAAGATGTGATACAAAGATTAAACTTAATCTTGAACACCCACTCTGTGCAAAATGTTACAAAAATTGGAGTAAATACTCTGACTCAACTTATGAAGAAAAATTTTGCCATATTTGTGGTAAAGAAAATAAATCTTCTTTAGAAAAACCAGTCTGTTATTCTTGTTACAAAGAAAGTAAGTAAAGGGTAATACAAAAACTCAAAAATTTTCCCTCGAACATCATTACACTAAAAATCAATCTCCCAAAAATAACACGAAAACTTTATAACTCATCTTAATTTTTTCTTTATATGGTTACTTATTCACATTCCAAATTATCTACTTTTGAACAATGCCCTTTCAAATTCAAACTTCGTTATATTGATAAAATAATTCCTGAATTAGAAATAAGCATTGAATCGCATCTTGGGGGGATTGTCCACGACACATTGGAATGGCTTTACATTGAAGTGCATAAAAAAAAAATTCCTACAATTGACCAAACAATTTCATACTTCGCTGAAAGATGGCAAGAAAAATACCGGCCAGAAATGGTGATTGTGAAAAAGGAACTAAACGCAAAAGATTATTTCAACAAGGGCGTCGGATTTGTTCTAAGCTACTACTTAAAACATAAACCTTTTAACGAAAACACAATTGCTCTCGAAGAAAAGATAAACCTTAACTTAGACGAATCAAAAGAATACGAAATAGTTGGATTCATTGACCGACTCGTCCACAATTTGCAAACAGGGGAATACGAAATTCATGATTACAAAACCGCGAACAATCTCCCGCTAAAAGAAAAAGTAGACAACGACAGGCAACTCGCGCTTTATTCAATAGCAATAAAAGAAAAATTCGGGCAGGATAAAACAGTCCGCCTTGTCTGGCACTACCTCGCGCACAACAAAAAAATCTGCTCACAAAGAACAGACAAACAATTAAATCAATTAAAAAAAGACACTCTGGAACTTATTAAAAAAATAGAAAGCACGACGATATTCCCCTACAATAAATCAATTTTATGCGATTGGTGCGAATACAAAAGCCTGTGCACTGTCCACGGAAAAACTATTTCAAAAAAAGAGACGCAAAAAAAATTGTTTGGTTGATTATTTTCTCTTTTTCCTTTTTTTAAATTTTTTATATTTTATAATTAAAAATATCATAAAGACAATCAATAAAACAATAGATATTAAAAAATACATGTTTTTAACAATAAATACTATAAACTTATTTCGTTCTACATTAAACAAAACACTACTGCTGGCGATTTTTCCTCGATAATCAACTTGTACATATAAAACATATCTTCCATAATCCAAGTTTTCTGGGATATCAAAATCCTTGACAAAACTTAAAGTTGTTCCTACGGCTTTTGTATCTGTTTCAGAAATAATTATATTTCCTTCTTCATCTTTTATAAAATAGTTCAATACCACATCTTCGGCAGTTACATCTGCAATTTTAATTAAAGAAATTGTCGCGTAAATATTACTCCCCGGTAAAATATACTTAAACTTTTGAGATAAGTCAACTACAACATCAAATAAATATTCTTTAGAAACTACTTCAATAGAAACTAAAATTTCTTTTTCTATATCTCCCATCCTAACATATATTTTTCCTAAATAAATATCTAAGGTTTTGTTCTCTTTTGCAATTACATCCAAAATTATTTTTTTAGATTCTCCGACTGCTAAATTAATATTAGGTTCTATAATATTTATCATTTCATTAATACTAGAACTAATACTAATATTCAAGGAAGATTTTCCAGTATTAGTTACAACAAACTCCGCTTCTTTTGTTTCCCCTTGTTTTAATTTAATTGATATTTTTTCTTTGCCCAAATCAAAACTTTTAGTAGAAATTACCTTCGCCACACTTCCTCCTCCTCCACCCCCTCCAGTTGTTGTGGTTGTCGTCGGAGTTGTTACGGGAGTTTCTTCTACAGAATAAACACTGAATTGAGTAACATTGAATATTAAAATTCCTCCAGAATAACTTATTTCTGTGCAAATTGTCGACGGACAAACAGAACCATCTCTCAAAATTCTCGGGTCTGTGAAACTCAAATTATAAAGAGTTAATCTTGCCGAAACAT
>CAYHMF010000053.1:0-5764 GCA_964357655.1 Candidatus Woesearchaeota archaeon
TTAGAACAGAACTAATTTTCGGTTACCCCATGACATATGTCATGTGGCTACACACGGGTGCGGGGTTTGTGTATTAAATCTAAATAATCTGTTGTGATTGAGGATATAAATTGAGAATTAGTTTTTGCTGTAACCCAAGTCTTCTTTTTTATGCAAGTAAAAGGGTTCACTAAAATTATGTTTTTTTAACCTATTTGCATGATTTTTTAGATGAGGAATTTTTTCCATTTCATTTTTCACGTATCTAATTAATTCTTTACTATCAATAGTTTTCATAAATTGGCTAACAAAATCTTTTGGTTCATCCAATATAAAATTATTTTGAATATTACTTACAAGATTGTGGTATTGCCCTTTTGTAGATTTTCCATTTCTATTTGGCATAATTTGTTTGTAAATTCCATGTAAAACTCTTGCTCTTTCTTGCACTTTTAACTTTCTTAACCTATAACCTAATTCTTCTACATGATTGTTTTTGTAATTATTTTTAATGTGTTCTTCATCTTCTCCATATGGGGGGCTCCATTGACATTCCTTGGTATTGATAATTCTCCCATCATCAATCAAAATTAAAGTAGTGTAAGGTTTTTCGTCATCATCCCTGACCACAGTTCCTTTTAAGCTGTTACTTGTGTCATAATGGAATATTACTTTGGCACGTTTTCCTTTATCAGAAGATTGTTTAGGATAAGCAATGCCTTCAATTTCGTTATTTTCTAAATATGCTCCATGTTTTGTTTTGTAGATATTTCTATTCGGAGTTTCATCATCACTTCTAACTACTACTGCTTTAACTTGTTCTCCCTCCAGCAAAGCCATAACAACACTTCCCAAATCTTTTTTTTGTTTTGGAAATCTTTCATAAGTTATATTTTCTACACATCCCATGATTCCAAAGTATTATCAGCATTTTTAAAACTTCCTACTTGGGTTTTTTACAAACGCCACTTAATTTACGCTATTCTGTCCCCTGAATCTGTCAAATCTTCCACTTGCCCTTATCCTGAACAACTTTGCCATCTAAGATTATTTTTGCGTTTTTCATATCTTTAACAATGTCCCAATGAATTGCAGAATCGTTTCCTCCGCCATTGTCCTTGTAAGCCATTCCCAATGCAAGATGAATTGTGCCTCCAATTTTTTCATCAAATAAAAGTTCTTTTGTAAATTGCGTTATCTTGGGGTTGCATCCAATTCCAAACTCCCCGACATATGAAGAATTTTTATCCGTGCTTAAAATCTCTTTAAGAAAATCTTGATTTTTCGATGCCTTTGATTCAACAACTTTTCCGTCTTTAAAAATTAGTTCTATATCAGTCACTTCTTTTCCGTTCCTTATTGCAGGATAATCAAATTTAATTCGTCCGTTTAAACTTTCTCTAACCGGAGCCATAAAAACTTCCCCGCCGGGCATATTTTCTTCACCCTTGTCAGCGACGCAGTTTTTTCCTGCAATTGAAAATTTCAAGTCAACCCCTTCTCCAATCAAATGAACAAATTTTCCTTTTTCAAATACTTTTCTTATTTTGTCGATTGTCTTTCCTAATTTTTTCCAATCTTGCAAACAAGCCTCATAAACAAAATTTTCATATTCTGTCAGAGACATTTCTGCTTCCTGAGCAAGTGCCTGAACAGGATACGCAATAGTGCATCTTCTTATCTTGTCTTTTTCATTACAAATATAATCTGTTATTGGATGTAGAATTTTTTGCCTCGCGACTATTTTTTTGGAATCTGAATTAGTTAATTCTCTCGTGTTTAAATCACTAACAATTCCAATATATTTGTCTGCCTCTTTTATAGTATTCATCCAGTGCTTCGGAAAATTTTCAATCTGTTCTTTAGTTGCATATTTATAAAAAAAATCAGCGACGTCGGGCAATCCTATTCTAACAATTGGGTGCGCTTTTTGAAGTATAATTTCTTTGTATAACTCTATTAAAAACGGAATGGCCTCGCTTCCCCCAGAAATAATTACTTTTTCCCCAGGTTTCACGAATACGGAATATCTAACTGCTAACTGCGCTAATTTTCTTGTTCTTAAATCGGATGGCATTTTTAAAAACGATGCATAAAGTATTTTATAAAAGTATCGAAAATATAAATTCACTTCTCAATCATGCTTAATCCGTTTTCCTTTTTGAATTTGATAACGTTTTCTACAAAACTTTCAATTTTTTGTTCGTGACTTACAATTATAAGTTGTTTGACGTCGAGTTGCAAAAGAATATCTCTCATTTTGTCCAATTGTTGTTCGGAAAAACCATCAGTTGGTTCGTCCAAGATTACAAAATCTCTTGTTTTTATTTTGCTAAGCAAAGAATTTATAACTTGATTTAATGAAAGTCTGTAAGCGAGGGCGATTGCGGTTCTTTCCCCCCCCGAGAGATACGCATAATCTATTTCATAATCTTGATTTTCTATTACTGGAGTGAAATCGTCGTCTAATCTTACATTAAAATTATCTGAAACCAAAATCGAAAACCACTCTGAGAATAGTTGAGAAAATCTTGATTTCAAATTAATCATAACATTTTTTTCAATAAAAGAAATCATGGGGGCAAATTTTTTAGAAAGCCAATTTTCAAGCTCATTCAAATAATCGAGTTGTTTTTTAATTTGTTCCGTGGAGTCTATTCGCATTCTTAATTCTTCTATTTGTTTTGAAAAAACTTCTATTTCTTTTTTTAACTCTGCTACTTTTATATCGGCGATTCTTTCTTGCCTCGTAGATTCTTCAAATTCTTTTTGCTTTTCTTGAAATATTCTTTCAAATTTTTGCAATTCAAAAACTGATTTTTTCAAAACATCCATATGTTTATTTAGCATGTCTATATCGTTTCTAAGAAAAAGCATTGTTTTTTCTATTTGTTCAACTTGCTTTTGTTTTTCAGCAATTCCTTGTAGTCTCATCTTGGATATTTTTAAACTTTCTAAATTTTTTTCGCTAAAAAAAATCTCCGAATCAATTTTTTTGATTTCTTCGAAAAGCTTAATTTTTTCTTTTTGAAAAATTTCTATTTTTTGGTTGTTCTCGAAGGTTTCTGAATGAGTTTTATTTAAAATATTTGCTCGATAAACAGAATCTACTTTCTGCAAACAAGTCGGACAACTTTCTAAACCAGAAAATTTTTGTTTAAGTTTTTTTAAATCTTCATTTTTATTTATCAAAAAAGTCGTTTGGGAACTAACCTCGATAAATTGTCCGTTTAATTTTTCTTTTTGGGATTTGTAGAGAAGAATCTCTTTTTCAATTATTCCAATTCTTGAATCATCAAATTGGAGTTTATTCAATTCATCAATCTGAGTTTTAATCTGCCCAAGTAACTTTAGATTATCTATGAAAACATCCTCTTTATTAGCAATCATAATTCTCGTTTTTTCTGTCTCTTGTTGAAATTTATTCTTTTCCGCGATTTTTTTATTTATGTCTATAGATTCTTCCTGTATTTTCTTCCTCGTTTCTTTTTTTAAATTCAATTCATTTTCCAAAATGATCAAACCTTCTTTTTTATTTTTAAGTTCGCTTTCCTTAAAAATTAAATTAGATTTGTCTTGTTCTAAAGTAGAAATTGCTCCTTCTTTTTTTCTCTTTTCTTCCCGAAGTTTTAAAGTTAGTATAGAAACATTTTCCAAGATTCTTTTGTACTTGTCAATTCCGAATACATGTCTTAAAGTATTAATCCTTGTTTCAACATCTTGTATAATTATTTGTTTCATCTCTTCCTGCGGGGTATAAACTGTGAATTTATATAGAAGGTTTTGTTTTTTTGAAAATTCTTTTGGATAACTCAAAAGTTCAAGGACAGTATTTTTTAATTCTGAAACAGAAATTTCTTTTTGTTCGCCGTCGATTGTGATTGAGCAATAATCTTGCGAGATTGATTTGGAACGTTTTAAAGTTCTTTCAATTAAAATATCTTTTCCATCTACTTCAAACTCCATTATCACGCCTCCAATATCCTCACCATTTCTCAGCAACGAACTTCCTCTTTGCCCTGGCTGTAATCCAAATAATGCAAATTCTATTCCAAGAAGAATTGAAGTTTTCCCAGAACCAATATCCCCAGACAAAAGTGTAGAACCTTCGGGAAATTCTATTTCTTGATTTTTGAAACTTCTTATATTGTTTAGAATTATTTTTTTTATTATCATTTTTAAAAGGAATTTGTTGCTTTGATTAGTTGCTCTAATTTTTTTCCTGTGGCACCGCTTTGAATTGATTCACGAGCTAAATTTATAGCCCCCAATCTTGTGCTTTCTTTTGAGTTTACATAAATAGCCATTCCCGCATTAAAGATAATAGTTTCTTTTATTATTTTTATTTTATTTTCCCTTCTTGATATTTTTTCATTATAAAGTATTTTCTTGCATATATCTGCTGATTCTTCAGCGGAATTTACATTTAAATCAGTTAGTTCATTTTTAAAATAAGAAAAAGGTGGAATCTCATATCGCTCAATACCCCCAAAATTATTTACATCAAAAACGCTTGTTAATTCATACGGACTTATTTCATCCAATCCATCGTGTCCATGAACAACGATTGTTCTTTTAGTGCCTAATTCTTTTATGGCATAAGCGATATTTTTTGCTACATTAATATTATACGCTCCGATTAACATTGTTTGAGGATTTGCAGGATTTGTTAATGGACCTAATAAATTAAATATTGTTCTGTGCCCAATTTTTTTTCTTATTTGGGCTACATTTTTTATAGCGGGATGATATATCGGAGCATACATAAAGCCAATTCCAATTTTTTCTATAATTTGTTTGGTTTGTTCTGGTTTTAATTCGACATTGATTCCTAATTTTTCTAATAAATCGACAGAACCAAATTTGCTTGAGACTCCCCTGTTGCAATGTTTAGCTATCGTGCACCCCGCCCCTGCAGCAACAAAAGAAGCTATTGTTGAAATATTAATACTGCTCTTATTATCCCCCCCTGTTCCTACAATATCCAATAAATTTTCTTCAGAATTTATATTTATCTTAATCATATGCTCTCTCATTGATTTTGTGGCAGAGATAATTTCTTCAATAGTTTCTCCTCTTTGATACATTTCTTCTAATTTTTGTTTAACTTCTTCTTCATCAAAATTCCCTTCAAATATTTTATCAAAAAATTCTCTTATCATTTTAAAACCCCAACACCTTTTTTGATTCCTCCATTAATCTGCTTGAAAAACTATCTGTAGTTTCGCCCTCTTGTTTTTCAATAGATAAAGAATTCATTAATTGGGGGATAAGTTTATTAAAATCCGAGGGGTTCTTTTTCGAATAAACATTGACAGCTTCTTCTTCTATATTTTCTGATGCCATCACTTCTATTTCTAAATCCACTTCATTGGTTTTAAGTTCGTGTGTATTTTTTAAAACAAAATACGCCCCTTTTTGTTTCGCGAATTCTTCAATTTGTTGGGAGCGAATATCTGAATTTTTCCCTTTTTCAATTTCCCCCCTTATTCTCAACAAAAGTATTTTCCCGTCGATATCTACCTTGTCTATTTCAGAGATTATCTTTTCTGTTGCAATAAGTGCATTCTTAATTTCAATGTTCAATACAACGACGTCTTTAATTTTTAATTCTATTTTTTTTAGCGGGCTGTCTGAAATTTTAGCATCTGTATCCACGATGTAAAAACTTCCGTAATTTAAATCTTCAAGTTCTTGAAAATTGTTCGGGAAAATTGGACTTGGGTAAACAAAATTTTGGTATTGAAAATCTATATGCAAATGCCCCAGAGCATAATAATCTGCT
>CAYHMF010000054.1:0-5560 GCA_964357655.1 Candidatus Woesearchaeota archaeon
AAATGCTTTTGATTTTCATTATAGATTGTTTAGTTAGATTGATTAAGATTAATTCAATTAACGAAGAGTGCCATGTCAGAATATTTTTTTAAAAGATCGTATTCATTTTTAGTTAGTCCTTCTGTTTCCAACATTATATTCTCAAAAACAATCCAAATATTTATAACTCATTCTAATTTTCAATTTCTACGAAGATGTGGTCATTATATCAAAATAATAAATTTCTTGAACCCTTGATTTTTTCTAATGGCAAGTCCCAATCTGAAGTTGTTGAAGAAGTTTTAAATTCTATTAAAAAAGGAAACAAAATAATTTTCATTCGTGGAATTTGTGGAACAGGAAAAAGCGCGATTGCCCTCAATGTCGCGAGAAAATTGGGAAAAGCTTCTATTGTTGTTCCTGGAAAAAATCTTCAAATGCAGTATAAAAAGGATTATGAAAATGATAAATATTTGTTAAAAGATAACGGAGAAAGGTTGAAGATAAGCGTAATTACCGGAAGAAATAATCACAAGTGCGCATTTCTCGAGAATTGTAAAAATGTTTTGCCTAGAGAGGTAAAAGAAACAAATTCAAAATTAAATGATATTTTCTATGGGATTCGTGAAAAAATTAAAAATGTAATAAGCAACGATTTATCCGCGGATAATTGCAATATTCCTTGCAAAATTGAAATAAAAGAAAAAAATTGGAACAAAATAAAAGAATATCTTAAACAAAACAAAAGAGTTAATCTTCAGGATTTTTCTGACATAAAAGATGTGCGAAGAGTTTCCATCGCCGGAGTGTGCCCTTATTGGAGCCCTGTTTTTCCAGATAAATATGAGTTAAAACATTTTGACAAAACTCAAAAATACACTGGATTAAATAATACAAATTTTATTTTTTATTCTGGAAAACCTGGTTGCAAATTCTATGAACAATTTAATTCATTTATCAATTCTGACGCGATTGTTTTTAATTCTTTAAAGTACAAATTAGAATCAGCACTTAATAGAAAACCTCTGACAGAAGTGGAAATTATCGACGAGTGCGATGAGTTTCTTGATAGTTTTTCCAATCAAAGAAATGTTAATGTTGACAGGTTTCAAAATTCCATTGTTCGCGTTGTTAGTAAAAATGACGAGGAGGACAGAATTGTTAAGGAACTAATAGAAATAACGCAACAACTCAAAAAAGATCCTCGAATAAATGATGCAATTTCTTCACAAAATATAATTCCTTTAAAAGAAACAGGAATTTATGACTTATTCAAAATTCTTCTGAATTCTTATGAATTTCTAGAAGAAATTGACGATGAAAGTTATGTTTTTGACGTCAAGGAGAGTGCAAAAATGTTTGAAGATTTTTTAAATGAGAGTTATGTTACATTTAGCAAGAGGGAAAATAATTTAGTGGCGAGCATTGTAACAATAAGCCTTGCCAAAAAATTTCAAGAAATGGTTGATAAAAACAAAGTAGTTGTTTTGATGTCTGGAACAATTCATTCGGATGATGTTTTGAAAAAAATTTTTGGGTTGACTAAATTTGATATTATAGAGGCTGAAACAGAACAGCAAGGAAGAATCGAAGTTCAAAAAACAGGATTAGAATTTGATTGCAAATATGCTAATTTCTCGAATGGAAAGTACAATCGCGAGGATTATTTGAAATCTTTAAATGAATGCGTTAAAATCGCGAAAAAACCTGTGCTGGTTCATGTTAATAGTTTTACTGATCTTCCTTCTGAACAAGAAATTAAGGAATTCAAACTAAATAAATTAATTAGCAAAGAAAAAATAAAACAAGTGCAAACCGACGACAAAACTGGAAAATTGGTTGATAGTTTCAAATCTGGAGAGATAGATATTCTTTTTTCTACAAGATGCGCTCGAGGAATTGATTTTCCTGGTGAACAATGCAACAGCATTGTTTTCACAAAATATCCAAACCCAAATGTTCAAGATGCTTTTTGGAGAATTTTGTACAAAACAAATCCTCAGAATTACTGGAGTTTTTACAAAGACAAAGCAAAAAGAGAATTATGGCAAAAGATTTATCGTGGGCTCAGATTCAAGGAAGACCATGTTTATGTTTTGAGTCCTGATTCGAGAGTGCTTGCGAGTTTCTTGGACAGCGATAAAGTTAAATAATTCATAAGAGAACTTTGCAAAATTCAAAAAACCGCAAAATTCTCATACAGAGCACCTTGAAAATTCCGTCGAAAAAACAAGAAATAGGAATTATTCAAACTTCTCTAAACGACTTTTCAAGAAAGGAGTAGTTTTTGGGAAGAAGTGACGCCGCCCCCCTAACTCACAACTTCGCACGAAGTAGAATTTGGATTTGGCTTGTAACTTAATATCAAACGCCGCCACCCCGAGTCGAACGGGGAAGCCTCGAAAGGCCCTGGTCTCAAGCCAGGTGCAATACCCTTATGCGATGGCGGCTTATCGTCATTTTAACGTTGACACGAAAAATTTATCCAACTATGCGAAAGATTGTAATTAGAATTGATTTTAGAGGTTTTAAAAGTTATGCTCGCTCATAAATTCGCTTGTAATGAATAAATAAAATTAATCCGCTAAAAATATAATAGTTCTCTATAACTAAAAATCATTCAAATATTCTTTTCCACCAAGGTTTTTTGATGATTACAGGGTTATCGTTCTCGTCGATAATTTGATGGCTTATCACAGGTTTTTCTTTTATCGACGCCCTATCTTCAATTTCTTTGTTTACCTGTTTAATCGCATTATCCACGGCTGATCTAGAATAACCTTGTTCTATCAACGCCCACCTTAAAGAATCTTGACTATAATTCTTTGTGAGGTTTTTCTTCACGTATTCCACGAGGTTGCTCTTGCTGTCTACTTTTCTCATAATTTTTAGAAAGAATTGGAGTTTAAAAACTTAGTTGTGATTATCTTATTATAATTGGTTTCTTATCTTTGCAAAAATTTACTGCCTGATTGAGCCTTGATTTGGATTCGGCATAAATTGTCATCATTTTAGTTCCTGTTTTTACTTTATCTCCAATTGAAATATAAATCTGCAACCCCGCGAACTTGTCGGCAGGCCCCCCGGCAACTCTTGCCAATTCATTTATTTTAGAATTATTTATTTTGAAAATTTTTCCTCTTTTTGGAGAAAGAATATCTTTCCTAAATTTTCCTGGTTCAATTTTTCTAACTTTTCCTCCTTGTGCTTCAACAATTTGCTTAAATTTATCCCAAGCTTTCCCTGAATTCAAAATCTCCCTCGCATAATCAATTCCTTTTCCTTTTTTTGCTTTTTTCGTCATCTCCAAAAGTTTTCCTGCCAATGCCAAAGATTTTTTTTCCAAATCCATCGGGCCTTGTTTTTTAGGGTCAAGAACATTTATGACGTCGATTAATTCAAGTGCTGGCCCGACTCCCATTCCCATCGGTTCATTTGTCTCAAACATCATAACCTCCAATTTCTTTTTAAAAATTCTTCCAAGATATTCAAAATCCTTTTTTAATATCAGAGCTTTTTCTTTATTGACTTTAGCATTTTCTCCGTAAGGAATATCTATCACAATATAATTCGCTCCAACTGCTAATTTTTTTGCCATAATGGATGCCAGCATCTGGGCTTTTGGATCTATTTTCAGCATTTTTTCAATACGAATTATTTTTGAATCGGCTGGAACTATTTCCAAAGCTCCTCCCCAAGTTAAACATGCATTCGTTTTTTTTACAATTTTTTTCAATTCATCCATAGAAAAATCCACATTTGTAATGGTTTCCATAACATCGGCAGTTCCGGCAGAACTCGTTATTGCCCTTGAAGAAGTTTTAGGCATTATTAATCCTGCAGCAGCACAAATTGAAACAACAATCGGAGTGGTTCTATTCCCAGGAATTCCTCCAATAGAATGTTTATCGACGATAAATTTGGATTTTAGATTGAGTGTTTTTCCTGTTTTAAGAATTGCCTTAATTAAATAAACTGTTTCCTTCCTACTCATTCCTTGCTTGTACATCGCAGAAATAAAAAGTGCAATCTCTGCTTCAGACAAAGAATTATCTGCTACATCTTTAATTATCTCGTTTATTTCGTTTTCGGAAAGAGCAATTTTGTTTAATTTCTTTTTTATAAAAATCAGACTTTTGGGTCCTTCAGCGAGTTCTACTTCTACGCTGTTTCCTATCCTTAATCCAATAATTTTTTTAATTTCTGATGAAATTGCTATTTCATTTTTTTTGACAATTTTCGTGACTATGTCAACTATGGTGGTTAATTTTTTTTTGGGTTTTGAAATTGTTTTTATTGTGATTCTATCCCCGATATTGACCCCAAGAATTTCTGCAGTTTTTTCATTTAGCATAGCTACTGGCAATCCTGCAGACCACTTAAGAATTTTAATTTTTAATCTCATTCTCTTTTTGAATTAATAGAAAACGTTATTTTTATATTTATCAGTTTTCTTTAACAAATATTTGAGGAGAATCTTTTCTTCTGTAAAGCTCCATAACCACTAATAGATACGCCAATATCAAAGGACCGATTATAAGCCCAATAATTCCAAAAAGGAATAATCCTCCAACCATTCCAATAACAACTAATGAAGTCGGAATTTTTGTTCTTTTTGAAACAATTATTGGTCTTAAAAGATTGTCAATTGTCGACGATATTATTCCAAAAATTAATATTCCAAATGCCGCAAAAGAATTTCCTGCAACAAAAAAGTAAATCGAAATAGGCAACCAAATAACCGCTGTCCCAACTATTGGGAAAATTCCTGCAAGACCTGCAAGTAAGGTTAAGGTTAAAGCATTGGGAGCTCTAAAAATAAAGAATCCAAGTCCGGCAATTATTCCTTGAAGAAGACCAATAACTATTTGTCCATAAAGAACTGCTTGAGTAATGTCCTTTGAATGATCAAATAATTTTTTTTCCACGTCTTTTGAAAAAGGTAAAAGGCTTTGTATGTATTCAACTAATTTTTGTTTGTCACGCAATGTAAAATAGAAGGTGAAAAAAATCACGAGGAAGTGCAAGGATATCGTAGGGAAATTGAGAATAATCTGCGAAACAGAGTTCATTAAGGAGTTGGTTATTTTAGTTGCAAAAGAATGAATAGCCGAACCAATTTCAGCTGAGAATTCTTCTGAAGCAAATATATCTGGGAAAATTTTCTTTAGTACAGAAACATAATCTAACTGTTGTGATACTTTAAAAATTTTGATTGATTCATTCAAGACGATTGGAGTTAAAAACCAAACTGGAAGGACGATTAAAAGAATTAAAAAAATACAAACAATTGAAGCTGCCACGTCGGTGTTTTTAACTTTGCCTAAAATCCAATTATATACTGGCGAGAATATAAATGCCAAGATGAATCCGAAAACTATTGAAAGTAAAATTGGCTTTAATAAGAAAAATGATAAAATTATAAGAACTGACAAGATTATCGTTGTTAAAACTTTCTTGAAGTAAATATCATCCATATAATAATAAGGAGGAAATCGAACTTATAAGGTTTACGATTTTGGTTTTAAGTGTGTAGCCTTGTGACATATGTCGCCAGGCAAAACCGAAAATTAGTTCTCAT
>CAYHMF010000055.1:0-5240 GCA_964357655.1 Candidatus Woesearchaeota archaeon
TTCTCCATGTTTGCTTGAAGGATTAAGGTTTGCAAAAGAGCTTGCCTTGAAATTAAAAAAACCTTTAGTTCCCGTAAATCATTGTGTTGCTCATCTTGAAATTGGCGATTCACTTAAAAACAAACCAAAAGATCCTGTGATGCTTTATGCTTCTGGAGCAAATACACAAGTTATTGCCTATGCGTCTGGAAAATATCGGGTTTTTGGAGAGACATTAGATATTGGCGTTGGAAATTTTATTGATACTTTTGCAAGATATTCTGGAATTGGTTTTCCTGGAGGGCCAGCGATAGAAAAATTAGCAAGAGATGGAAAAAAATATATCGAACTTCCGTACAAAGTTAAAGGAATGGACATTGCACTCTCGGGGGTTCTTACTAATTTGAGACAGAAGATTGAGAAATTACCCACCCACTCGCGTTCGCAGATTGATAAAATTCAATTAATTAAAAATACACATGAATTAAATGTTAATGATAAAATAACAAGTTTAGTTGACAACTCCAAAAAATCCCGAGCGAAGCGAGGCAATTTATTCATTGATTACACTCTTCAAGATTTATGTTATAGCATGCAGGAAACTGTTTTTGCAATGCTCGTCGAAACTGCCGAGAGAGCGTTGGCACATACTGGAAAAAAAGAATTGCTTTTGGGAGGAGGAGTTGCTTGTAATTCTCGGCTTCAAGAAATGTGCAGAATAATGTGCAAAGAAAGAGGAGCAAAATTATTTGTTCCTGAAAAGTCTCTTCTCGTCGACAACGGAGCAATGATTGCTTATCTCGGAGAGATTATGTTTGCACACAAGGTGTACCCCGATAAATCTTCTTCGAAGATTTCTACTAGGGGCAAAAAAAATTTAGATAAGATTGATATTCATCCACGAGAAAGAACTGACGAAGTGGTTGTTAGTTGGAAGTGATTATTATTTAAATTCACTTGGAAAATTTTCTTGAGCTATTTCCATCAAACGAGTAGATCTTCTTCCATTATATTTCTTTTGAAATGCAAGTGCTTCTTGAATGGTCTTAAATGGTTCAACATATGATTTTTTCCAAAATTCTGAAATGTCTTTTTCATAACGGAGTATTTCATAACTATTTTCTCTTTCATCAATTATTTTTCCTAAATGCATTAACCCGCCATATACACACACCAAGGTTTTTCTATTTCTTTTTTCATTTTAATCTATTCCTTTAAACACAGATATTGGATAGTTCACTCCATTAAAAAAAGTTTTCTTGTAATCCATCACATCTTTTTCTCTTGTGAAGTAACGCATCGAAGGATTTAATGACATCCCACGACTTTCCAGCATGTAATTTCCTTTAGTATTCCCAGATAAAAGCCCTATATCTAAAAGAACATTCCAAACTTGATTTTTTAATCCTATTTGAGAATATTTATCCATTTCTTCTTGTTTAATTTTTTCCCAATTTATAACGATTTCTCCTTTTTCTTTTTTAATACATTCTCGTAATAACTCACTTCCCCCCCAAAATTCAATAGCTTTCTCTAAGGTTTTGTTTTTCGTGTTGTCATTTGGTTTTCTTGGCATAAAATTATATTTTTGAAGAGTTTAAAAGAATTTATGTAGTGAGGCATTGTCAAGATATCGTGACTAAACCACAAATTTAAAAATTCTCCCCAAAGGCAATTTATTGCTCACTTTCGTTCGCAGATTTAATAAAGCTCCTAATTACAGCGAGTTGCTCGCTTTAATGATTAATAATTCACGACGAGCGGTGCGAGGAGGGTAAATTTGCTATAAGTTGAAATTGGATTTTAAAGAATACCCTCTTATGTTTACAATATCAAATAGTAATATTCTCCGCGTCTTCGTTAACCGCTTCAAAGTGTTCTCGTTTTATTGCTTGAGTTACTGCTTCAGGAAGATACAAGGGTTTTTTTATTAAAGTGTCTGTGAAATATTTTGCATATTCATATCCTGACTTAGAAAATAATATTTTTGGAATAGTTTTTACAAAAGCCATCACGCCGTTAAATCCTCTTCTAGCGATTTTTGACCTCTCTCCCAAATTGTCTCTTAAAATTTTACAACGTGAATAATAGTTTTTTGGGCTGTATATTTTTTCCATGAATTTTTTGTAATTTTGAATTAAAAAATTTTCATCTAATTGAGGGATAAATTCAAGTGAATTTTTATGCGTGTTTAATCCACTGCTTTCACTTTTTAATCTACCTTCTTTTTCTAATCGTTTGTATAAATCAGTTCCCTTAAGCGGGATAAGAAGTCCGGGCATTGCAGTAACAATTCCTGTTTTTTGTATAAAGTCATACATTTTGTCGAAGACATCTGGTTTTTCTCCGTCTAACCCAAAAATAAAACCCGCTGTAACTTCAAGCCCAGTATTTTGTATTTTTCTAACTGCGTCTTCTAAAGGAATTTTAAAATTCTGTTTCTTTTTTGTTTTTTCTAAAACTCCTTCGTCAATTGTTTCTATTCCTATGAAAACTTGATTAAATCCTGCCTTGACTAAATTTTCTAAAATATCTTTATTTTCTTGCCATGCTAAATCGATGCTCGCTTCTGTATAAAATGAAAATATATAATTGTTTTTTTTCTGCCATGGAACCAGTATTTGTAAAAGTTCTCTTAATCTTTTTTTATGCCCAAGAATATTATCGTCGACAAACATTGCTGGTCCGCTGTAACCTGTATTTTTAAGAGCATCAAGTTCTTTAATCATTTGTTCAGGTTCTTTTGTTCGTGGAATTCTTCCAAATAAACATTTGATGTCACAGAATTCGCAGTTGTGCGGGCATCCTCTCGAAAATTGCACTGCAGGAGAATGGTATTTTTTTAAATCTAATAAATCCCATCTTGGAATAGGGGTTTCAGTCAAATATGGTTTATTATTTGCCATTAATTTAGCGAGGCATCTTCCCTCTTTGATTACATTTTCTTCGGTGTAAATTTTTTTCGCATTTCCTTTAACCAAATCTTCAATGAATGCAGGGAAAGTAATTTCTGCTTCCCCGCAAACTAAATAATCCGCGATGCTTCTTTCAGTGTATGCAGTTACATAAGGTCCGCCCTCGACAACTTTTTTTCCATGATGGTGAAATCTTTTTATTATTTCTTTTCCAGCGTCTTCTTGCAATTTCATTTCAGAAATCATTCCAATATCGCAATCTTTAATTTGCTGGTCTGTAAGCTCTTCAACATTCAAATCAATTATTCTATGGATTTCGAATTTGTCCTCGGGCAACATTGCAAGAACTGTTGCTTCTCCTGTGGGTGTCATGACTGCAGATTTTCCGACGTATTTCAAAGCTTTTTGATGCCCCCATAATGTAAGCGGGAATTTTGGATAAACTGGCAATACTTTTATTTTTTTCATATTGAATCTAGGGATTAGATATTTATATTTTTATTGCTAATCGCAAAGTTATCCCAAAATAAAACTAAAATTAAAATTCTCGCCGAAGGCGATTTACTGCTCACTTTCGTTCGCAGATTAATTTACGACGAGCGAATGCGAGGAGTGTGAATTTTGCTTTAAGTTAAAATTGGATTTTAAAAAATATTTCCTGTTTGTAATATCGCAATAACACAAGTTTCATATAAAAATTTTGAAATTTAGGTTACTCAGGACAAAGCTCACAAAACCAAATCTTTATAAACCGATTTTTTCTCAGTAAAATATCCAATGAACTTTTTGGGAGGATAAACTTAGAGTTCTAGGATTAAATAAATAATAAAATGGCAGACATATATCAAATAATTGAGAAAGCACGAAGAACGGGAAAGATAGAAAAAGGAACTAACGAAGTTACTAAAGCGATTGAGAGAGGAACAGCTAAACTTGTGGTTTATGGCGAAGACGTTGAACCGAAAGAAATTGTTCAGCACTTGTCGATTTTATGCAAAGAGAAAGGCATCAAATGCGTCAAAGCAGACAGCAAGCAAAAAATAGGAATTGCCGTCGGCATTTCAGTCGCAGCATCTTCAGTCGCAATAGTTAATGCGGGCGATGCAGAAAAAGATATTGCTAGTTTGAAATAAAATAACTGATGATAAAAATGGCAAGCGGATTAGATAAAAAATTAAAGATTGCTGAAGAACTTTTAGATGAAGGTGCTGGAGTAATAATTATTCCTAATCTTCTTAAAGAGAGTTCAGTTTATTTAAAAAAAGTTATTGATAAAAATCCAAGTTATTTTGTTAGAGAAGAAGTTGAGATTGACGGGCAAGATAAGACTATTCATAAACTTACAATATCAAAAAATCAAAATTATTTCAATCAAGTAGATTAAAAATGGCAAAGACACAACAAAAAAATCAACAGCAACAAAGTTCTTCAAAAGGTTCTGATAGAATTCTTGGAGAAACAGTTTCCGCAGTAGTCGAAGAAATCCTAGGTAGAACTGGATTCAGAGGAGAGATTACTCAAGTTAAATGTCTTGTTCAAGAAGGTCGTGATAAGGGGCGTTCAATGCGAAGAAATCTTAAAGGCCCGACGAGAGTTGGCGATATTCTTATGTTAAGAGAAACAGAAATTGAAGCAAGAAGAATCAAATCAAAAGTATCAAAAGGAGTTTACACTTAAAATGGTAGAAAAAAAATGGGAAGATTATGTTAGGGATGCAATGAAAAAAATGAAGGGATTAAAATCAGGAGATTTGCTAGAAATTAATGATATCCCAAAAAAAATAATTGGTCCCACATCTCGTGCAATTGAGAGAATTTGCAGTTGCACATGTTCACAAGAACCTTTATATGAAGTTGATTGGGAATGCAAGAAGGAAAACTGCACTATATATATAAAAAAATTGGAGGAATACCCCAAAGAGGGTACAAGCAAAAATGACTAAGTGTTCTTATTGTGGAAGAAATTATGAAATTCCGAGAGGGCTTACTTTTGTAATGATCGATGGAACTATTAAGCATCTTTGCTCTTCGAAATGCAGAAAAAATATGTTTTTGAAAAGAAGAAAAGTTAACTGGGTTCTAAATAAGAAGAAAAAGAATTAGGTCTTTTGAAAAAATTACTGCTCATTCTTCGCAGATTTGGTAAAAATTAATTAATGATGAATTTAACATGTTTAAGTTTATTAATGAGAATTATTTTTGAAGGCGAGTTCTTATGATAATTCTTTAGAGAAGTTTGAATAATTCTTATTTCTTCTTTTCGAACTTCTCTTAGAAATTTTTTTGGATTTAGCTAATTTCTCTATAGAGAAGTTTGAATAATTCTTATTTCTTCTTTTCGAACTTC
>CAYHMF010000056.1:0-5103 GCA_964357655.1 Candidatus Woesearchaeota archaeon
GCTGTTGCTAAAGAATCAGAAGCGAATTTTATTCAGGTTAAAGGGCCTTCGTTATTGAGTATGTGGGTTGGTAAATCTGAAGAAGGTATGCGTAAGATTTTCGAGAGAGCACGACAGGTTGCGCCTTGCATTATTTTTTTCGACGAGATTGATTCTCTTGCAGGAAAAAGAGGAAATGAAACAGGGACAAAAGTTACTGAACGTGTTTTGAATCAGCTTCTTGCAGAGATGGATGGGCTTGAAGATTTGAAAGATATTTTAATTATCGGAGCGACTAATAGACCAGATATGTTGGACCCTGCGTTGTTAAGACCTGGAAGATTTGATAAAATTTTGTTAGTGAATGCTCCTGAAGAAGAAGGGAGAATGAAAATTTTAAATATCCATACTGGAAAAATGCCAATTGGCGACGGAAAAAAATTATTCAACGCGAAAGAAAAAACCAAAGTAATTGATGATTTAGCCAAAAAAGCGATTGGTTATACTGGTGCGGATTTGGAAGCGCTTGCTCGTGAGGCGGCAATGCTTGCGTTGAGAGAATCGCAAGATGCTCCGTATGTTAAGAAACAACATTTTGAAGAGGCTTTGAAAAAAATTAAACCAAGTGTTACAAGGTCGACAATAGATGTTTACAGAAAAGTTGAGGAAAATTTCTTGAAGTCTGCGAAGGCAGCAGTGCCGGCCGATAATAGTTATTTAGGATAAAAAATGATAGATTACAATCTGTTAAGTGTTCAAGAAGTTTATGATTTGATTAAGGAAAAAACTAATTGCGTCGAAGAAAGTGTGGATAAATTTAGAAAAAGAATAATTGATTTGTATCCTGCTTGTAGTTTAAAATTATATGATAGTTCTGCTGTTTTTAGGATGAAACCTGCAAGTGGATTACATAGATATTTGCAACTAAAAATAGATAATAATGAAATTAGTGAACTCAATGCAAAAGATATTATGTTGAAATCTATTTGGGGGGTTGATTATGAGGGTTTTACAAGATTTAATAGTTCTAAATTGGAGGAAAAGATAAAATGAGTTTTTTTGATGACGACCCATTTGACGATATTGTAAAAGAATTTTTTGGGCAGGAAGTTGGAAGAAGGCCTAAAAGAAATCAAGAATATGAAGAAATTATCGAGGGCGAGGATGATGAAAGAAATATTGATTTTCTTGAATCAGAAGATTATGTTTTTTTTGTGTTTGAATTGCCAGGATATTCCAAGGAAGATGTGAATGTCGACGTAAACAAAAATAAAATAGAAATTGTTGCGAAAAAAAATAATGCTGAGAATGTTCAAACATATCTTATTCCTAAATTGAGGCAAGGAAAATTTATTAAAAAAATTCTTCCGAAATCTATAAATTATAAAAAAATTAATCACACTGTTAAAAATGGAATTTTGGAGGTTGTGTTTGAGAAAAAATGACAAAAGAAAAAAAACAAAAAGAGCAAGGAATAGAATTTGAAGTTGCCGAGTCGTTGCAAGAAGATATTGACAAGGGCATTGCAAGAATTTCTTCAGCAAGGATGAAATCTTTGAAAATTGTATCTGGAGATTTAATTGAAGTTAAGGGAAAATCATCGGCGGTTGTTCGGGCAATGAGGTTGCTGGATAGTTATGACAGCAAAATTATAAGACTTGATGGAACTATTCGTTCTAATATCAATGCTTCTATCGGGGAGAAAGTCGAAGTCGCGAAAACAGAAGTTAGCAGTGCTAAGTCAATAACTCTTTCACCATTGCAAGAAGGAATTAGATTTAGCGACAATCCAACAGAATATTTTCACATGAAACTTTTGGATAAACCAGTTGTGTTGAATCAATCAATTGTTATTGATGTTTTTGGGACAAGATTGAATTATGTTGTTTCTAAAATAAATCCCAAGGGAAGCGCGATTGTAACTCCGTCGACAAAAATTATTGTTTCGAATGATGTTTTTTCTGGAGATTTGAGGTCAACTGGAATTTCTTATGAAGATATTGGAGGATTAAAAAATGAGATTGAATCAATTCGCGAAATGGTTGAATTGCCGATGAAACATCCTGAAGTTTTTCAGAAACTTGGTGTTGGTGCTCCTAAGGGAGTTTTATTGACAGGGCCTCCTGGAACAGGGAAAACACTTTTGGCGAAGGCAGTTGCGACAGAAACAGATTCTGCTTTTTTTTCAATCGCCGGTCCGGAAATTATGAGTAAGTATTATGGTGAGTCAGAAAAACACATTCGTGAAATTTTTGAAAAAGCTGAAAAAAACGCACCGAGCATTATTTTTATCGACGAGCTTGATTCGATTGCTCCTAAAAGGGGAGAAGGAATAGACCAGACTGAAAAAAGAATTGTTGCACAATTGCTGACTTTGATGGATGGCTTGAAATCTCGTGGGCAATTAGTTGTAATGGCTGCCACCAATCGTCCTGAAGATATTGACGAGGCATTGAGACGTCCAGGGAGATTTGATAGAGAGTTGAGAATTAATCCTCCTGGAGAAGATGGAAGAAAAGAAATTTTAAGAATTCATACTCGTGGAATGCCCCTAGATAAAAATGTTAATTTTGATGAAATTGCCAGAAAGACAATTGGTTACACTGGTGCGGACGTCGAGATTTTGTGCAAGGAAGCAGCGTTGAAATCTATTAAGCCTTATTTTAATGATTTGAAAAGTATGCAGGAAAAAATTCCAACTGAAATTCTTGATAAAATAAAAGTTTCTCGTGAGCATTTTGCTGAAGCGTTAAAAAATGTTGAGCCGTCGGCAATGAGAGAAGTTTTAATCAACAAACCACATGTTAAATGGAGCGATATTGGTGGCTTGGAAAAAGCGAAAGATAAGCTTCGCGAGTTGGTTGAACTTCCTTTGCTGAGACCAGATTTGTATGTTAAGGCTGGAATAAAACCTTCGAAAGGAATTTTGTTGAGTGGAGGACCTGGAACGGGAAAAACACTTTTGGCAAAAGCCGTCGCGACAGAAGCCAATGCAAATTTTATTTCTGTTAAAGGCCCAGAATTAGTCAGCAAGTGGGTTGGGGAATCCGAAAAGCATGTCCGCGAAATTTTTAAGAAAGCAGTTCAGGTTGCTCCGTCGATAATTTTCTTTGATGAGTTCGACAGCATTTCTAAACTGCGTGGAATTTCAATGAATGATTCTACTGAAAAAATTGTTAATCAGTTATTGACAGAACTTGATGGAATTGAAGAACTCGAAAAAGTCGTCGTAATCGCGGCAACAAATAGAAAGGATTTGATTGACCCTGCGTTGTTGAGACCTGGAAGAATTGACGCGATTGTTGAGTTGGAAATTCCAGATAAAAGAACTCGTGAAGAAATTTTTAAAGTTCACACAAAAAATATGCCTCTTGAAAAATCAGTAAAAATTTCTGATTATGTTGAAAAGACCGACGGGTGGACAGGTGCAGATATTGAATCTTTATGCAGAAATGCTGGTGTGAGCGCGATAAAAAGAGTTTATTCTTCAAATAAAAAATTAGAATTAACAATTAGCAAGGAAGATTTTGATAACGCTTTGAAAGAAGTTGGAGAACAAATTGGGAAGGAGAATAAGGAAGAGAAGAAAACTAATGAAGTTGGAAAAAATAAAAAAATTTATAAAAAATAAAATGACCGAAAAGATATTAATCGCAGATGATGATGAAAGTGTATTAACGAGTATGGAGTGGATATTCCCCAAAGAAAACACTGAGTTTTATAGAGATGGAAATTCTCTTGATAAAAGATTAGAACAAGGTCCTGAGGGAATATCTCTTGTTATTACTGATAACAACATGCAAGGCCCTAATGGAAGTATGTTAATTAAAAAATATGCTAAACAAGAAAATTTTAGGAATATTCCATTTATATTACATTATGGGGGGGATGAATCTATTGGAGAAAAGGCAGTGGAAGATGGAGCTTTTAGATATTTTATAAAAGGGAATTATAATATTAAGGATTTAAGAGATTTAGTGAATCTTTTAACTAAAAAAATTGGTTGATTATTTCGTCGTAGTTTAGCCATTATTTAAGCTTTTTTAGTGCTAAAATGACTCAATCACCTACATTTTTTTAATGAATTAAATGCAAAATGCTCACCTACTCAAGAGAGTGAGAGATTGCCCGCAGTCCTTCGGACAGATAGCTTCGGGCTTTGTCATCAGAGAAAAAATTCTTTTATCCGACCAAAGAGAACTCAAAAAATGCTCCGCATTTTTTCTAATAAATGGTAAAAGGTTCGCTATCGCTCACCCAAATTTTTCATTTAATTAGGGGGTTCTTAGTCCTTCGGACATTTTGTCGGCTCACGCCGAGAATTATTTTTTCTGCAAAACAACTTTCCAATAATTTCTAAAATGGGATTTATCTTTCTGCCCTGTTTTTTCTTTGAATTTATCTAAAGAAATTATTTTAAAATTTGGAAATGCTTTTCCATCCAAAATTTCATCTTTAGAATAATAGTACCTCTTATTTTTAACACCTTTGCTAAGGTATTCAAAAGTATTTTTCTCAACTTCCTTATGGCTTCTTCTTGCAGAATCTAATTTAATATCTTCGTCAGTAGAAACGGCAACTACCAAATAACCTTTGCTCTTTAAAATTCTATGCAATTCTTTTACAAGTTTTTTTCTATAATTCTTCAATCCCCTATGTAATACTCTCCAAGCAATAATTGCATCAAACGAATTTGTTTTATAAGGAATTTTTGCAGAATTCATATTGTAAGATTTAGAAGAAACATTAAGTTTTTTTAATTCTTTTTCGATATCGGAAATTACTTGTTTAGAGTCAATCGCAGAAACATCAAAACTATTTTTCTTGAGAAAAAAAGAATTTCTTCCATTTCCACAGCCAAAATCCAAAATTGTTTTTAGTCTCTTCTTTTGTAAAAATGGCAACAATTTTTTTAGATGTAGTGAAGGCTTAAGCCCTAAATTATATTTTTTATATTTGAAATTGATTGACATAATCATACTAAATCTCCTTCTTATAAAAACTTAACGGGACTCCCCCATTTTCTTTTTTGCCCCAAAGGGGTACTCTTCGAGCAGAAAAAACAACCAAAAAATTTGTGAGGCAATACAAAAAACGATAAACCTAAAGCTATTTATACTATTA
>CAYHMF010000057.1:0-4904 GCA_964357655.1 Candidatus Woesearchaeota archaeon
GATTTTACCAAATTAAAATAGGGGGTGACATATGTCTGGTGTGAGCACACTAATTAAAATATTGCCAAGTTATTGTTTCTATCCCCATTTAGAAGGTTATAAATAATAAACTATTTATGAGCTTATGTTAATTACAATTGATTTTCTGGCGCTTAACGAAACATTAAAAAAGATAGATATTATAATTGAAATTATGATACATGAACTTGGAGAAAAATTAGTCAAATGCGACCTAAATTGTGAAGGTATAAATAACAACCCTAAGTTAGGTATTATTCCACGATGTTTAATTCAAGAAAATAGAAACGGCAAAAATAGTTGTATTGTTGTCGGATTAAATCCTGGCAAATGTAAAAATAAAGAAAGAGAATACTATCTGATGAAAGGTATAAAATTTGATTCGCTTTCAGAATATTTTTTTGAAAGCAATTTGAATAATCGACCATATTTTAAAAGAACTCGGGATTTAATCACTTTGCTTGGTTTTGATGGCAATATTTTATGGACAGAGTTAGCAAAGTGTGAATGTTTAGGTAAAAATGGAAAAATCCCTATCCAAACATTAAGAGTTTGTATAAACAGATTTCTCCGAAAAGAAGTAGAACTTTTTAAGTGTTCAACTATTTTTGCCTTAGGAAATGTCGCATTTGACTTTTGTGCTTTGAGTTTTCCAAATCATTTCATTGTTGGACTCCCGCACCCCAGCGGGTCTTATGGTGATTTTAACAAACTGAAAAAAAAAGTAATATCAAACCCAAAACACTTTACTGATAATATTTCTGAAACAAAAGATATCCATAGTAATTATAGGGCAGTCCATTTATCAAAAATATAGAACGCGCCAGAAAATCAACTTCTTCGTCGCTTCGCTCCTTGACCCCATTGCATTCTCCTCCTTTCAGTCGTCGGGGCATTTAACAGCGGATAAACGGAAACCTCGTTGCACTTCGGTTTCCCAAATTCCTCGCCACTCTCAAATTTGTGGTGTGCCTCAAATTTGGAGGGCTCGGAACTTCGTTTATCCGCGATGTTATGTGAAATATTTCAGTTCGGCAAATAGAAAAATATATAAATTTAAATTTGAATTATTATAGTATGGAAAAAATTATAAAAATTATAAGTATTATAATTCTTGTTATATCTGTCTTATTATTGCCTGTTTTTGGAATTTATATTTTATTTGGACTCGCAGGGGATTCATCAAAATATTTTATTTTAATGAGTTTAGGGTATATAGGAGTTATTATTTCTGCAATACTCTCAATATTTAAATATAAATTTTTTCCAGTGATTATCATTTCAATATTGTTAATTATAATAGGGGGCACATTAGATAATATGTTCTGGAACGATGTGGATGCTAACCTTTGTAAAGAATTAAGAGCAGAACCATCTTGCATTGAAGATGAATGTGGTTTTCAATGCTCTGATTTTCCTTCCGGATCCGAATCTGGATTTACTACGGGAGGCGGAATTTGTAAAGACAAAGATATGAGTCTGTGTATCGATAAAACCAAATAATAAACTAATTTCTCGAGTGAGTCTATTTTGCCGAACTAAAACGATCCCCCGACGACTTTCAATTCACGCCGTTCGCAATTTATTTTTCAATTTTATTCCAAGACAACAAATCGGTCTCTTCCCTGATTTTTAGCTTTGTATAATGCCTTGTCTACTCTTTGTTTGAAATTTTTTTTATTATCTTTTTCTCTAAATTCTGTAATTCCCCCACTTACAGTCAAACCATGTTTCTTTAACATCGCGTCTGAATGAATTGCATTTTGTAATCTTTTCGCAAGCCTTTTTGCGCTACGTAAAGTTGTTGCTGGAAGAAGTATCATTAATTCTTCCCCTCCAAATCTTGCAACAACATCTGATACTCTAACCTTATTTTTAAGGACGCTCGCAAGTCTTTCAAGAAGATTATCCGCTTTCAAATGACCATACTTATCATTAATTTTCTTGAAAAAATCTATATCCAACATCATAAGACACAACCTCTCTTTTCCTCTTTTTGTCTTTTCTATTTCCATATCTAAAATTGTTTCAAAAAATTTATTGTTATACAACCCTGTTTTCTCGTCATGAGTAGCGGCTTCATATAACAAAGAAACAGATTCGTGCATTGCATCAAAAAGATCAGTTATTTTTTTCCTGAACCTTGGATCAATTGCAGAAAGTTTTTTATCAAACTCTTTTCTCATAAATAATAGTACCAAAAGAATTATTTAAATCTTCTTGTATTTTACTGCTTAGAAATTTCACTTGTTTTTTTGTATTGAATATAATTCTTGCCCAGTATGTCCAAAATTTCTTGTCTTTGTTCTGATGTACCGAGCCCTTTCCAGTCCAAGACGACAAAATCAACTTCTTCTTCTGTTTTTTTTATTGCCTCTAAAATCATTTCTTCTGTTATCGGGGATGCATACTGGGGAATGACGTGAGAAATTGCGACGTTAGATTTTAACTGAATTTGATTAAAATTTGGGCAATAGTGCGGTCCTCCAATTCCTATAGCAACTTCTTGGTATTTGTTTTCTTTGAATTTATTCATTGTGTCTCGGATTGTTTTTGCGACGATAAATCCTGTGTGTTTATCTGTCCATTCTATTTCTGTTGAGCCAATTTCTACAAACAAACACGGCTTGTCAGTCAATGGTCCGTGGTGTGTGCACTCAAGAGTCACTTTGTATTTTTCTAGTTTATGCTCTTTAATCTTTTCATTTAATTCTTCAAACATAAATTTCTGGAATAGCGCAGAAGTTTGAGAAAGTTTTCCTTGTTGCCCCCCATAATCTGCGCTTCTAAAATTTCCCGGAGCATGAATAGAAATTGTTTTTTCCCTTTTCTCAGATTTGTGCCTCGACGCAAAAATGATAAAATCGTATTGATTTATTTTGTTCATATCTAGGTTTTTTTCATATAATATTTCATCTTCCACTAAATAGAAATCAAAACTTATTGAATCTTTTTTAATTTCTGTTGGTAAAAGATTACTTTTAAATTGTGATAACTGTGTTGTTATATTTATTCCTGCCTTGTCTAACTTACTTGCAACTACGAGGTATTTTTTGTACATGATTAAATATAAAAACTATTCTTCTTAAATATTATTATGCAAGAATTACTGAATGAATTAAATAAATTAAACTTGCCAAAAGACGAATTTGCTATTTTTGGAAGTGCGGTAATGGCCATTAAAGGAATTAGAGAAGCAAAAGATATAGATTTAATAGTTACAAATGAGCTATACAAAAAACTTATTAAAAAATATAAAGAGATTAAACCGGGAATTATCCAAGTTGGTAATATAGAAATTATTGCTAGTTGGAATTCACTTATCAAAAATCCTGAAGAGGTAATAAAGAATTCTGAGAGAATTGGAGATTACAATTATATAAGGCTAAAAGATTTGATTGCATGGAAGAAAAAAATGGGAAGGGAAAAAGATAAAAATGACATTAAACTAATTAAAGAATATAAAAATGCAGGAATTAATTAAATTAATCATTGGAGTTGCTATCCTCTTGGTAGGTTATCCTCTTGGAATTTATCTGGCTCATCTAACAAAAGAAGAATTAAAATCAGGACAAATTTGGTTTAAGTATATTGTAATCTTAAGTCTCGTCGGTGGAATTGTCGGATTAATGATTGGAAACGATGTTTTACTTTTCACATTTTTTTTCATCGCAATAGTTACAAGCAGGAGTTTGAAAAAAAATGCTCGAAGAAAAAATTAATAGCTATAAACAAATTCCAAAAAAAGAACTTATTAAAAACAGATGGTACCTTGGAAGGGGGAGAAATAGTAATGTTGGAAAATGGGATGGAAAATATTTTCAGACAATTAGCATTAAATTTGACAATCCTGTAATAAAATTTGAAGGATATTATGAAAAAAAAGATGGTTGCTTTCAGCCATTTTTATTAATAGGCGAGGGAGAAATGATTAAACCATTTGGAAAAAATGGATGGGATAAGCATTACGGGAAAAAACTCTCTGTGAAATTAGAGGAATAAAATCAAACAGCTTATAAACTCTTATTTTTTATTTAATTCATGTTATACCTCATAGGACTTGGATTAAATGTTGACGGAATTTCGACATTCGGACTTGAAGTTGTGAAAAGATGTAAACGAGTTTATCTTGAAAATTATACTGTTGATTTTCCTTATTCTGTCGGAGAATTGCAAGATATTATCGATAAAAAAATTATGGGAGCAGACAGAGAAAAAGTTGAATCTCTTGAACTCGTCGACGAATCTCAGAAAATGGATGTCGCGCTCTTGATTTACGGAAGTCCGCTGACTGCAACTACACACATAAGTTTAATTCAAGAAGCCAAAAGACTTGGCGTGAAATATAAAGTAATTTATGGCGCCTCTATAATTGATGCCGTGGCTGAAACAGGATTGCAGTTGTATAAATTCGGAAAAATTGCGAGCATGCCTGCTTGGGACGAGGAAAAGAATTTCATCCCAGATAGTTTTATGAAAATAGTGCAAGAAAATATGAGCATGAAAGCGCATAGTTTAATTCTGGTTGACATTGGTTTAAGTTTTCAAAATGCTTTGGAACAATTAAAAGAATCCGCAGACAACTACAAAATAAAACTTGGAAAAATTGTTGTTTGTCAATCTCTTGGAACAAAATACAAAAAAATAATTTATAAAGAGGTTAGTGAACTAGAAAATTACAAGGGAATTAAAAATCCTTATTGTATAATTGTTCCGTCAAAACTTCATTTTATGGAGAAGGAAGTTTTAGAAGAGTTTGAGAAATAAGATTCCGTCAAAACTTCATTTTATGGAGAAGGAAGTTTTAGAAGAGTTTGAAAAATAAGATTCTGTCAAAACTTCATTTTATGGAGAAGGAAGTTTTAGAAGAGTTTGAGAAATAAGAT
>CAYHMF010000057.1:5004-5076 GCA_964357655.1 Candidatus Woesearchaeota archaeon
TCTAATAGAAGAGTTCGAGAGTGTGTAGCCACATGACATATGTCATGGGGTAACCGAAAATTAGTTCTGTTC
>CAYHMF010000058.1:0-5022 GCA_964357655.1 Candidatus Woesearchaeota archaeon
ATCTTCTATTTTGTTAATCCTATCAAACATATAAGCAAGAGCATATAAATTTCTTTTAGTCCATAAGTCATAAAAAGAATCTCCTGCATTTTTCTTTGCCCCATCAAAAGCGTCTGCGTTTGGGAATTTATCTTTAGGATACCAATAATTAATTTTAGTTTTGTTTGCTTTTTTTATTAATTTTAAGTCATCGTCATCTAAATCTTTGCTATTATTCTTTTTCTGGCAAGAACAATCATATCTTATTTTAAATGGCTCACCATCATAATGAATATTAATTATTCTTGCTGGTTTTTTACATTTTGGGCAGGTAGTTAAAAATAATCCCATCTGCTTTTCAAATTTCAAAAAATCACTTTTAATAACCGCCCATTCTTGCTTAAATTTTGTTATGTTTAATGGAGTGGCTAACATTTCCATCATAAACATAGAAATAGGGTTTAAATCAACTGCAACAGATTTTCTATTAATTTGTATTGCTTCTAAAGGACAAACCCCACTACCAGCAAAAGCGTCAAGAATTATTTCATTATTTTTAGAATAATGCTCTATATACTCCCTAAAGATATTATTTGGTTTCTTCCCCCAATACTTCATAGCCTTATACATCATAGGTCTGGTCTTTTCAACAAGAGCATAATTAATCTGTTTCAAACCCAGAGTATTCTCTTTTTGTAATTCAGCCATAAATAAACAACAAAAAGAATAATTATAAACTTAACTAAAACTCCCTTTTTCCAGTACCCTCTAACTTAACGCTTCAAACCAACATAATCCTTAAAAACCAACATCCTTTTTTTAAACAATGAGAAAAAGATTAACTCCTTCGATGTTTATCGGAGTGCAGGGAAACGGGATAATTTCTTTTGGTTCTGGGCAACCAGATTTGCCCCCGCCAAAGGAAATTTATGAAATACTAGGCAACGCCAAAAATAGTTTTAGATACGGGCTTATTCAAGGAAGAGAAGATTTAAGAGAAGCACTTTCAAAACAATACCCAAATTCAGACAAGGACAATTTTGTGATAACTAATGGGGCTTCTGAAGCGCTTGATTTGACTCTCAGAGTAATTGGTGAAAAAGGAATTTCTCGACGGAAAAATAAATTACTTCTTCATAAACCATATTATTATTCTTATCCCCCTCTTGTCAAAGCCGCAGGACTTGAGCCAGTTTATACAGAAACTAAAAATGGAAAAATTGACTTGGAAGATTTTGAAAAAAAAGTGAAAAAATGTGACTCATTTTTAATTAATTCTCCATCAAATCCAACTGGAAGAATACAAGATATAGAGACGCTGAAAGGCATAGAAAAAATAACAAAGGATTTAGGAATTCCGTTAATTTCCGACGAGGTTTACAAAGATTTAATTTATGAAAGAGAGAATTATCTTTTAAGCGGTCCGCACGTCGTAACAATAAATTCATTTTCAAAAACTTTCGGAATGTGCGGGTTTAGAGTTGGATATTTATATTCTAATAATAAAAAATTTGTAAAAAAAGTTATTGATTTGAAGACGCACACTTCGATGAATACAAATACTATCGCTCAAGAGATGGCGTATGTTGCGACGACGGTTCCAAAAGAATATCTTGAAGACGGATTAAAAATTTGGAAAGAGAGAAGGGATTTGATTTGCGAGGGACTTTCTGATTTAGGGCTTGATTTTTGGAAACCAGAAGGTGCGTTTTATGTTTTGCCTAAGGTAGATGAATCAGAGAACTTTTTAGAAGATTTGTTTTACAATTACAAAGTTATTACTTATCTTGGAGAGTGGTTCGGAGCCCCAGGAAGAATTAGATTGAGTTATGCCTTGGATAAGGAAAAAATTGTCGAAGGGCTTGATAGAATTAAGAAGTGCTTGGAAAATAGGAAAAAGTGATTGGGATATGTTTAATCAACATAATACTTAAAAACACAGAGGTTTTTTTTAAAAGATGACTGAGGGAAATTACGAAAGAATTTTGGAAAAGATTGCAAAATCTGCAGGAGTCGACAGAGAAGAAATTGAGAGAAAAGTTGAGGCGAAGCGAGCGAAGCTTTCTGGATTGATTAGTCGGGAAGGGGCGGCACAGATTGTTGCTGCTGAGCTGGGAATTAATTTTGATAACGAGAAATTAAAGATTGAAGAGTTGCTTTCTGGAATGAGGAAAGTTAATGTCGTCGGGAAGGCGATCAGTTTTTTCCCTGTAAGAACTTTTGAGAGAAATGGAAAAGAAAACAAAGTCGCTAATTTCATTATTGCCGACGAGACAGCCAATATAAAAGTTGTTTTATGGGATACAAATCATATTGAATTAATTGAAAAAAAGCAACTCAGCGAAGGAATAGTTGTCGAGATTTTTAATGCAAGTGTGAGAGATAATGAAATTCATTTGGGAAGTTTTTCTGAATTGAAACTGAGTTCAGAAGTTTTGGACGACGTAAAAACAGAGAGAGTTGTCAAGGAGAAAAAAATTTCAGATTTCAAAGTCGGAGAGTCTGTCAGTGTTAGAGCATTTATTGTTCAAGCATTTGAGCCACGATTTTTTCATGTGTGCCCAGAATGTAAGAAGAAGGCCGTGTCAGGAGACGAGGGATTTCTTTGCGCAACGCATAACAAAGTAGTTCCAGAAAAAAGAGCATTGATAAATATTGTTTTAGACGACGGAACAGAATCTATTCGCTCTGTAGTTTTCCACGACAACTTGATGGAGTTAGGGTTTAATGAGTTGGAAAATCCAGAAAGAGTTTCATATCAGAAAGAAGACTTGCTTGGCAAGGAAATGATTTTTTCTGGAAGTGTTCGAATGAATAAATTTTTTAACAACATGGAATTCAATATTAATTCTGTGCAGAAAGTTAATTTGGACGAGTTGATTACGAGGTTAGAGGCAAGATGAAAAAAATATTAGAAATTGAATTGCCAAAGTGTTTTGATAAAAATAAAGTTCATTCTGGAGAATATTAAAGAGAATTTTGCAAAATTCAAAGAATCGCAAAATTTTCATGAAGAGCATTTTGAAAACTCCTTCGAAAAAGCAAGAAATCGGATTTATTCAAACTTCTCTTAACAAGTATTTTAAGAACTTCTGTAGGATATGGCGAAGCGGGGGTTTCAAAATATTGCACCGAGTGTGGAGCGATTGTCGTCGATGTAGAAGTTGATGGGAAATTTAGGAAGACAAAAATTCCAATGAAATTTTCAAGACTTGTGAAAGATGTTTTAAAGAATTAGGGTGTTCTGTTACCCCTTTATAGAAACAACAAAATAGGAAGGTTTAAATACTCCAAGTGCATGGTAATTGCATGAAAAAATTAAGAAAATTTTTGAAAGAAAAAGGGTTACCTGTAGTCTTAAGTTTAGCAACTGCTTTTCCATTTGGGGTAGCAAATACTTATTCGCAGAGCACAGCGTCGGTTAAAGAAACAACTCCAATTGTTAGCGAATTAACTTCTAACGAGATTAAGGAAAGAGAATTGAAAAATTTCTTAGGCACTAAAAAGAATTTGACTAATATGTTAGTTGGCACTCCTGTTGGTCCAGCACCATTGTCTAAACAGATTAATGATTCTGAAGAATCTTGGACAAGACCTTTAATAGACGTACAATCTTATGACGTAAATTCTGGGGTTAAGAAAAAGGCTTCTGCGAAATCTACTTCTTTTAGTAAGATTGCAGGACTTGGTGCGGCTTTTTTAACAAATCTTGGTGCTCATGAATTAGGGCACAAAGTTGTTGCAGATTATTCTGGAGCCGAAGGAACTCGTTTAAGTTTTTTCAATGAAAGCGACAATCAATTTTATTTAGGATTATGCGAGGTTGATAAAATTGACAAAAAATCAAATGTGCCTTATCATTTTGGAGGAGAAGTTGGAGCCGACGTAGTTTTTGAGCACGCTCTAAAAAGTTATAGAAATAAACCAACAGATTTTAATAAATCTCTTTTACTTTTTAGCGGGACAGACTTACTGAGATATTCTGCTTTTACATTGCTTTCAAAATATAATCATGATGCGAATGATTTAGTTCCAATTGCGAATGAAATAGGGTTGTCTCAAAAAGAAATTTTAGGAATTGCCGTCGCCAAAACTTTAGCAAATGCTTATCGAGTTTATTCAGGAAAAGATGATTTTGTTCCGATGTTTTTTGCAGACAAATATAATATTGGAATAAAAGTTCATAAAAAATTTTGAATTCCAAAAAAATTTTCATCGGAAAAATTTATACTTCTCGCATTCGCTCGTCGTGAATTGTTAATTGAGCAATTGGCATCGAAATTTTTAGGATTATTTGTACGAGTAGAAAGGTTTAAATATAATGAATTATTATGATTAATAACTTAAGATAATCAAATTAACTAAGATGGTACAAAATATTATACAAATAGGGGAAAGAGAAGATAGAGTTTTAAATATTGTAAAAGCTAAATTTGGTTTGAAAAATAAAAGTGAAGCAGTCGCAATCATAACTCAAACGTATGAAGAGAATTTTCTTGAACCAGAATTAAGACCAGAATATTTGGAAAAACTCCAGAAAATAAGAAAAGGAAAATATTTTAAGTTTGATTCTATTGAGGACTTGAGAAAATCCACAAGCTAAAAAGAGGCTAAATGCATAACTCAAAAATAAGCAAACATCTTCAAGAAGTAATGCGAAAACTATCAAAAAAAGATAAATCTATTTATGAACAGATTCTTAAGAAAATTGATGAGATTAAAAAATGTTATGACGTTGAGCATTACAAAAATTTGAGATATAATCTGAAAGATTCTAAAAGAGTTCATATTGGGCATTTTGTTCTTGTTTTTCAATATGACAAAATAACGGACACCTTAAACTTCGATGATTTTGACCATCACGATGTTATTTACAGGAAAAGATGATTTTGTTCCGATGTTTTTCGCAGACAGGTATAATATTGGAATAAAAGTTCATAAAAAATTTTCATAGGCAAAATTTATCTCCCCCACATTTTCTCGTCGGAAATTATTATGTATGTTATTATTAAGCCTCACTTAAAAAAGAATTTGGACAAATGG
>CAYHMF010000059.1:0-4445 GCA_964357655.1 Candidatus Woesearchaeota archaeon
TAAATAAATTTCCACTTAAATTTAATTTTCAAAAAATGAATTATTCAAACTTCTCCTTAATATATTTTTGTTCTGAATTACTCATTATATTAATAATAAAGTTATCTAATATAAAAACTTAACGGCACCTACTGAACTATTCTCCCACCAGACATCCTAAAAAATTTAACATCAATTACATTTACTAATTTCTATTCACATCAACTCTTCTTGTAAATATTATCGTGGTGGTCAAAGTTTGAGAATAAAATAAGATTGTTCATTTTATCAAATTTAAATACTAAAACAAAATGCCCAACATGAGCCCTTTTAAATTCTTTCAGGTCATATCTTAAATTTTTATAATGCTCAACATTTGAAGAATTTATTATCTCTTCAATTTTTTTCAAAACTTGCTCATAGAGATTTTTATCTTTTTTCTGGAGTTTTGCAAGAAATCTGTCAAACTCCTTACTTATTTTGTATGGTCTTGACATTTTCACCCTTTTTCTATCTTTTTTCTCAATTGTTTGATAGATTTAAAGGTTTCGCCATAACCTTCTTCTTCAATTTTTCTTAATTTTTCTAAGTATTCTGGTCTTAATTCTGGCTCAATTATATTTGCACCACATTCAATAACTATCTTTGCAATAGCTTCGCTTTTTGTTTTTAAATTATATCTAGCTTTCACTATGTTCAATATATGGTTTACATTTTCAGGGATTTCAATCATTGCTTGTACCATTTTTTATTCATATATATTTAATATAGATGTCTAATATATACCAAGTATATAAATCTTTAGTTTTCAAAAATAAATGGAAAATGTTTTATCGAACAAAATCCCCCTCAAACAAACAAATTTATAAAACTCCTTTCATTGGTTTAACCATGCAAAAAAAGGTGATGGTTTTAAGTCTTGGGGGAAGTTTGATAATTCCTGATAATGTGGACGTGAAGTTTCTTAAAGAGTTCAAAAAAGTAATTCTGAAAAATTCCCAAAAATATAAATTCATAATAGTATGCGGGGGTGGAAGCATTGCAAGAAAATACATTGCTGGTCTAAGAGAAATTGGTGCTGACCAAAAACTTCAAAGCCTTTCGGGAATTTCTGCGACGCGAATGAATGCAAGATTTATGAATTATTTTTTTGGCATTGATTCTGAAAGAGGAATTCCACACAAAATACAAGAAATTAAAAATTTGCTCCAAAAAAGAAACGTGATATTTTGTGGAGGACTTGAATACAAACCCAATCAAACTTCTGACGGCACATCAGCAGAAATTGCCAACTATTTCAGTTCAGAATTCATAAACCTCACAAATGTCAAGGGATTATATGACAAGAATCCAAAAAAATTCAAGGATGCAAAGTTCATTTCGAAAATAACTTGGAAAAATTTTGACAAAATAGCAAACAAATCAAAATTCGAACCAGGGCAACATTTTGTCTTAGACCAATCAGCTTCAAAAATAATTCTAAAAAACAAAATAAAAACATACATTATTGGAAGCGACCCAAAACAACTTGACAATCTTTTGAACAATAAAAAATTTGTCGGAACAATTATTGAAGGTTAACTCAAATTTAAATTATAAATTTCTTGAACTTCTGAAGAATTTAAACTTCTGTTGAAGATCATGATTTCGTCGATTGAGCCGTTGAAGAACCCCCCGGGCGAACCATAATTTCCAATGTAAAGGCTTTGATTATTTGTTGTAAGCGAAGTTGTGGCTGAAGGTGCACTAGCTACATTATCAAGATATAATACTGCGTTTGTTCCATTAAAAGTTCCAACAAGATGATGCCATGAATTAGTGGCTGTAAAAATAGGTGATGAAGACAAAATAATATCCTTATTTACAAAAAATCTAATGGTTTGTGTATTGGTTCTATAATAAAATCCATACCCTATATAGTTATTTCCATCATTATAAGTTTTTCCTGCAAAACCCATAAAATTATTTAATTTATTGGCATTAAACCATAAAGAAATAGTCATACTCCCACTAAGATTTATACTCTGAGAATGTGAGACATTAATAACATCATTAACCCCATCAAATTGATAAGCTCCTGTTCCATAAATTCCTCCAGTTAAATTCATTGTTGCCCCCCCGTTAACAGTCCCATTATTCTTCCCCAATTCATCCTTAGCATTTCCTTCAAATCTCCACCAAGAAACCAAGCCATTCCAAATTTTAAGATATTGAACAGGACAATTAATTTTATCTGCTCCATCAATTAAATTATCACAATCATCGTCGACGCCATTAGTACAATTTTCTGAAGGAGGTGAAGGACAAGAAGCAACGCATAAATTATAGGTTCCGCATAGTGCTCCATTATAAATACAAGAAATTGTCTGATTCAAATTAATATTATTATCATTACAATCTTCAGTCTTGTTAGTTGAAGTATAATTGACAGGAAGTGTTCCATTAGTGCACAATACTTGTCCACTTCCAATTGTCCAAGTATCCCCATCACCATCAAAAAATCCTGTCGAGTTTGTAAACACACTTGGATTAGAATCATTGCAATCATTCCCCATACAAGTCATATTGCTACTATTGTAACTATCTGAATCACTATCGCATGAACCACTACTACTTCCCCCACCACTCGTCGTCGAAACCCCAGTTCCAACATTAAACTCCTTGACGATATTGCTATACTGCGTTTTTCCCGACGCTGTTTTAAAAATCGGAGCGACAGAAATCTTTGTCAAATTTCCAAAATAACTAAAATTAAAAGTTTTAAACTCGAGTTCATTTATTGTTGTCTCGACGTCATAAGAAACAGAACCAGTCTGATTTTCCAAAATAAATTTCAAACCCCAAAAATCTCCTGCCCCAACATTTCTTTTTACAGTTATATCGACGGTTCCCGCACCAACAAGCACTTTTTCAATTTGAAAACTAACAGATAATTTATTAATTTCAACTTTTTCTGAATTTTCTTTCAAAACATTTTTCACAACAACCCAAACAATTCCAACTGCTACAAAAACAACTACAATTAATATTAATGATGTAATAACTTCGGACATTCCTCTTTTCGACATAAAAGGATTATGGAAAAGATGTTTATAAAATTAATCAAAATTTAAATTTCAAAAAATATCTGAAATTTCTTCGGTGTCGTCTTCTTTGCCCCCAGTAGAAATCTTCGCAGAAGATTTATCGGGGCCTTGTAAAGGTTCTCGCACCTCCTTGGTGCACACCCTTGTGGTGTCAGCTTTTTCAAATTTTTCTATATCTTCTTGCTCTTTAAATTCTGGTTCATATTCCCCCTCAGATTCCCCCTCATCAAATGTTTCATTTGATTCTGTTTTAACTTCTTTGCCCCTAGTAGGAATCTCTGTAAGAGATTCTTCGGGGTACACCCTTGTGGTGCCAGCCTCTTTTTTTCCCTCAGGCGTTTCTAAATATTCTTTTTTTTCTTCCTCGATTACTTCAATATCTTTTTCGATTCTCTCTTTCCCCAATCCCCTAGGTAAATCATAATCTATAACTTTATCTCCTTCGACATTTTCAACAATATCTTTATGCGAAGCGACTGTGTTTATACCCTTTAGGGTATTCGGCGAGCGTCCACCCCATGGTTCTTCCTCTTGTTCTATTTCTGGCTCTTGAATTCCTTGCGGAGGAATAAATTCTTTCTTAGAATTTAATTCTTTCTTAGAATTTAATTCTTTCTTATTATTTTTCGGAGATTCGTCGGCTCCTTTATATCTTCTCGGTTCTTTGTCTGTTCCCTTCACTAAACCTTCTTCAAGTTCCAAAATATATTCTGAAATTTCCTTCGCCATATCTGCATTCACACTAATGCTATCGATTCCTTTCTCGACGAGAAATTTCACCATCGGCTTGCTACTTCCAGACTGCCCGCAAATGCTAGACTCAACATTATTCCTCTTGCAAACTCTAATAACATATTCCAACTGATAAAGAATCGCCGGGTGCATTTCGTTGTAAAGATGTTGAACCTTTTCGTTTCCTCTATCAATCGCGAGCATGAATTGCGTCAAGTCATTTGTCCCGAACGAGATAAAATCAATTCCCTCAGCACATAACTCTCTAATTATCTGAACAGCTGCAGGAGTCTCAACCATCACACCAAGCTTAGAATTATTAAAATCTATTTCTTTCAAAACTTTCTTAACTTCCTGAACTTCCTCGACGGAAATAACTTGTGGCAACAAAATTCCTATTGTCTTTCCTGAATTAGCAACTCTCTTCAACGCATTAAGCTCTGCTTTCAAAAGTCCTGGATTCTTAACACTAAATCTAACTCCGTGCATTCCCAACATAGGATTTGCCTCTTTCTCTTGTGGCGCCCCCTCGAGATTCTGGAACTCATCGCTCCTAATATCCGAAGTCCTAACCAACATCTCATCAAAATATTTCGCTATCTGATTGACCACCTTAAAAATAACTTCCTCATAATCATGCAATTTGTT
>CAYHMF010000060.1:0-4175 GCA_964357655.1 Candidatus Woesearchaeota archaeon
CAAAAGAACGACGAGCATCCAACGAAGTTGGGAATGAAATGATTTATGCGAAGTGACTGCGTCGACGAGCATCCGAACTTGTTCAGAAAAATTTAATATTAGAAGAATCAGAATCCTAGCCCCCGCATTTATCTTCTCTAAAATAAAAATCCTTAAATAATCTAATTAACATAAAATAATATGAAAAAAGTATTGGTTGCTCTCGTTGCAGTATTATTAAGTTTCCCACTCTTGTTAACGTGTGCAAAAAAAGAAGAGCCCCCGCGAGAAGACATTGCATTATCACGACGAGACACAACTCCAAATACTTATTCAACTCCAAATCGTCCAGAATACAATCCCCATATTCAACTTAAACCAATAGGAGGAAATCATGAAGAAAATCCCAACGCAGTAACTTTTTGGGGTGAAGAAAATCCTGAATGTTATTATATTATACAAAAAGGAGACACAATAAGTAAAATAGTATCTGAACGTCCTTATACAAGCATTGAAAGATTAAAAGAATTAAATAATCTCAAAAATCCAGATTTAATTTATCTTGGACAAAAAATAAATTTATACGAATGCGAATAATTCTAAAATGAAATCTCTTAAAAAAATAGCGGTGATTACAAGTTTATGTTTTGGGCTAACTGCTTCAGTATACAGAGAACCAAAACCAATTCATTTGGGGTTTTACGAGGGAGAAAGCAAAATCATCCATGACATTGATACAAGAAAAATTGATTTGAAATATTATGATTCTCAAATTAAAAAAGAAAATATATGTCCAGTGTTAAAAATAAATCATGGGTTTTTGTGATTAAAAATTAAGAAACTTGGGCTGATAATGTGTCATAAATCTTCATAACTTCTTCAACATACCCTTCTTGCCCCCCAGCACAACCATATCCATTATACCCTCTGACAGCAGCTTCCCAACCATAATATCTAACTTTTCCTCTGCAATCTCCATTCTTTATTGGATACACAACCCTTCCATCTTCATAAGCCGTGTATTTCTTTTTTAAAATAATTGCCCCACATTCTACATTTCTTTTTATATTTTGTGAGCCATTTAAATCATCTATACTCTTAATTTTCAATTCGTCTTGACACTCTTTCCAAGAAACTATTTGCATCAAACCAACTGCCGACGCCGAACTAACAACTGATGCGTCACAATTACTTTCCTGAATCATTATTGATAATAATAAAAGAGGATCTGAAATACCATATTTGTCTGTAGCCAAGTTTATTAATTCTGCATAAGAAACGCAATCTGAACCATAACAATTACATTGTTTTTCTACTTCTTTTCCATTTGAAATTCTTCCATTTTTTATAGGATTGTCTTTAGCATACTTAATTGCCTTTATAATATTAGATACACTTCTATCTTTATTAAAATCGTAAGTAATATCTTTTCTGTCTTCTACCCCCCAGTCTACATTCACAGGGGACATGGAGACAATTAATTGTTTATCTTCTGGAGAGATTATTTTATGTTCATTGATATTTGCAGTGATATAGAATTCTCCAGTCCTATCAATAGCAGTCCATTTATCTTCAAAAATATATTTATTATTTTTATCATCAAAATTAGACTTGCTGAATTCAAGAGGTAATGGCGTCGTTGTTATTAATTCGTCTGACCCTATAGTAGAAGACCTATATACGCTAACACTAAACTCTTTATTTTCGCATTCACCACTCGCAATTACAAGGAATTTCGCATCTGTTTTTATTAAAACATTAGAGGTTAACCACTCAATAGAGTTTAAGGCACATCCTCCACTAAAATCATATTCAAATAAATATTTAGCTCCTTCATAAAACTCTTTTCCTTCTAAATCTACTTTTCCTAAATTTTTAAAATCTCCACTTTTAAAATTACCCCAATTTTTTTCATCTGTTGCATACTGCCAATTACCAATTTTTTCTAATCTAAACATATATTCATAACCATCTTGCCCTTTAACACTAAACCCCCCGTCGTGACTCATCTCAACATTATCCGTTGATAAACTTGCACCAACACTTCCAAAATACAAAGTTCCTTCTCCCTCAGAACCCATTGTTTTATCAATTAAGAATGTTAAACCCCTGTCATAATCAGTTTCTACTTTCCTTAATTCTTCCACAAATTCTTTCTTTTCCCCCCCTATAGGAAGTCCTTTACTAACTTCAAGATTATCGAGAGAATTGTACTCTGTTCCATCGAAAGACCAATGCCATTTTCCTTCAAAATATTTATAAAATAAATTTGTGGTAATCGCACCATCTTTAAATTCAAATGCGGGAGATTCATATAACCCCCCTTGTTTAGCTAATTCTTGAGTATATTTTAATCGTATGGCGTCGTCAGTCATTTGAGCTATCTCTTCTTGAGAAACTCCAGATTCTATTAATAATTTTTTCATTTCTTCAATTTTCTCTGGACTTTTTCCCCCCCCGCTCGTCGTCACAGGAGCTCCTTCCGAAACCACTGGCTTATTCTTGCTGGCCAACTTGCTGTATGCAATTCCTCTTTCCAAAATTAATTTCGCTTTTTGATTATTCCATAAAACTTTATCAAATATTAATTCAATTAATTTCAATTTTTCATTTGAATCTGTTTTGCCTTCAATCTCACTAATTTTTTCATTAACTGTTTCATCGTTCAAATAGCCACTTTTATTTTTTAAATTATTTAAATGATTTTCATTCTGAGTTTCTAAAACATCTCCTTCTATTGCAGTATTCTTAATCACATTACTCACGCTTGACATGTCCAACCAGCAACGCATATTTTTTTCGTCGCAATAACCAACATCAACCCATCTTGAATTATTCATCCCGGCATTGTTGTCTGTTCCTTTTCCGGGATTGTCTGTCGCGCAAATTCTAATTATTCCTCTGTTATAAACAGCTGGGTTCGCCAAATCTTCTGCTGCTCCTTGCACGCTCGGATTCAACAAACTATATGTGCTTGCGTCTCCAGAAATGCAACTGCCTTGCGTCTTAATATCGCTCTTAAGTGCCTGTTCTTTCAAATAATTATCCTTGACATAATTTACTGCAAAGCTCGTCGAGACTTCCTTGAAATCACACTCTTCCTGCCCGTTAACATTTATACAAAGCTTCTTGTATCCCGACGGAGCTGTGAAATCTTTTGTCTCCGACGCATATTCTCCTGTCGGTATATAACCTGAAGCAACTAATCTTCTATCTTGAACATCTTGATAATAAGATTCGTCATTATCTCCTCTCTTCAAATAAACTTGATACGCTGCTCGTGAATCTTTTCCTGCATAAATGTGGTAGAACACTTTATATTGCGATATTGGTGGCACAGTCGCATCTGTGAATGGAATCTCGTCGAATCTTCCGTGGAATTGCGCAGGCGAATCTGGCTCTGTTAACTTGTCTAAAAAATCTCCGTCTTCGGGGAAAACTCCTGAGATAGAATTTTTACAAACCAAATCACTTCCTGTCTGTTCTATTGAACGTGCTTGGAAAGCCCTGAAAGAATTTATTCCATAAGATTGCGTGAAAAAGTCAACTGACTTTCCTGCATTTTCCCACGCTGACTGAACTCCAAGATACTCTCCTCCACCTCGAGAATTTTGCCCTAGTGCATACTCCATAACTTTAGGAATAATTATTTTTGTCAACGGAAGCGCCTGTCTCCAGAAAAACTCGCACGCATAAACACTATAAACCTCGTCGCAAATTCCGACAACTTTTCCAGTATCCAAACTTTCTTGCAAGCAATCTCTGTGCCCCTGAAGAATTGAAAGATAACCATCTACTCCTGCTTTAATTCCAGACAAGCAAAGCGGGACATAAATTTTCTCTTTTATATTCGGAAGACACATAAAAATTCCTCCGACAATTCCAGTTTGAATAACATCTTTCACAGGATATGTTCCTCCAAAATCACATCTTGAACTCGGGCAAATTACTGGGTCGCAAACATTAAACATTAAATTGCAATCTTTCGGCGACATGAAATCCTGGCACTGAATTGCTGGAATGTCCAACGCAGGCTCACCAACTTTCACTTTAAAGCTTTTGCAACTTCCCGCATCAATCGTAACTGAACTCCCTCCTTTTCTATCAGATTTGGAAATTCTCGACGCTGATATAATCGCCTCTTCTGCGCACTTTTTATATTTTGAAACCTCTGTTGGACTAAGCCCTGAAAACAC
>CAYHMF010000061.1:0-4089 GCA_964357655.1 Candidatus Woesearchaeota archaeon
GTTGACTATTTGAGGTGAACCTACTTTTTAGAATTATTTTTTAGACACGCTCCGCCCTACACAATATTTATTAACTCTTTTTTAAATAAATTTAAATGGTAATAAAAGTAAAAATTCCTGTTCCTCTTCAGAGATTAACTAATTATCAAGAAGAAGTCGAGGGAGTTGAGGGAAATATAATCGGGCTTGTGGATTATCTCGACAAACAATATTCTGGAATTGGCGAAAGATTATCTGACAATGGAAAATTAAGAAAGTTCGTTTTATTTTATGTTAACAACGAAGACATTCGATTTCTTAAAAATGAAAATACTGAAATCAAGGACGGAGATGAAGTTTTAATCGTTCCTGCTGTCGCCGGTGGAAGTCAGAAAAAAAATAATTCTGGATTGGATTTTTTGATTTATTGAATGAATTAATTGGCTTTTTATTCCCGACATTATAAAATCGTAGAAACATGATAGATTTAATTAATAATTCACGACGAGAGTGTAAAATTAATCAAATAAAATTCCTTATATTGTAGCATAGAAGAATATATAAATAAAAAACGCCTCACTTTCTTAATATTAATTCAAACATCATGTAGATTAAATTAATATTCGTTGATGAGGCATTCTTCTTTTTACAATAGTTGGAAGTGTCAAAACTATTTAAACGTTTCGGCGTTGAAAAACTTCCGCAATTAAATAATAGGAGGTAAAATAAAAGATGGTATTAGATTTTGCGAAGGAGGCAGTAAGCAATGTAAGTACTCACAGCATTAATTTCGACGAGTTAAAAGCTGGGAAGGCTAACATCAAAGTTATTGGTGTTGGTGGTTGTGGTTGTAACGCAATTACTTGGCTTTTCAACAAAGGAATTAATGGAGCGACTGTTTATGCAGCGAATACTGATGCTTTGCATTTGAGTGTTACAAAATCCGACGAGAAGATTCTTATAGGGAAGGAATTAACTCGTGGACTTGGTGCCGGTGGTGTTCCAGCTAAAGGAAGAGAAGCTGCGAAAGAAGCTTTAGTCGACCTTAAAAAAGCTGTTTCAGGAGCTGACATGGTTTTTGTTGTTTCTGGAATGGGTGGTGGAACTGGAACTGGTGCTACACCTGTAATTGCTCAGATTGCGAAGGAAACTGGCGCAGTGGTTATTGCAGTTGTTACAATGCCTTTCGAAGCTGAAAGAGCAAGAGTTGACAAAGCAGAGTTCGGACTTCAAGAACTTAGAGAAGTTTGCGATACTTGTATTGTTTTAGATAACAATAGACTTGTTGATATTGCTGGGCAATTACCTATTGAACAGGCTTTTGCCGTTGCTAATGAACTTGTTAGCACCATGATTAAAGGTATTGTTGAGACAATCACTCTTCCGAGTTTAATTAACTTGGATTATGCTGACGTTTCTACAATAATGAAGAATGGTGGTGTTGCAGTTATTGGTATTGGTGAATCAGATACAGAGAACCGTGTAATAGAAGCTGTTAAACAAGCACTTACACATCCTCTACTTGACGTGGATTATACAGGTGCTGGTGGAGCTTTGATACACATTACTTGTGGTCCTGATTTGAAGTTAGAAGAGTTTGATGTAATTGGACGAACTGTTTCGGAAAACTTGAGCCCTGAAGCACAAGTTATAATTGGAGCAAGAATCAGTAAAGACTTTACTGGTAAAGTTCGAGTTATAACAATAATGACTGGTGTTAAATCACCGTATGTTTTGGGTCGAGAAGTTGAAGAAAAAGGATATCCTGCATCAAAAGGAATGTCTGACTTAGGAATTGAAGTTTGGAGATAAAACTCTAAATAATTTTTAATTTTATTTTTTAAATTCCCTCGAGGAAACTCGAGGGAATTATATATTTTTTAAGACAACAATCTTTTTTAAGAAGAATTTATTATATTTTTCATGTTAATAGAAACAAATTCAATTCTTTCCCCAAGAAAAGGGCCTTTTCCAGAAAGAGATTATGATGGACTTTTATGGAGAATTTTATTTAGATGAAGATATAAGATATGGTAATAATAGTTATACACAGGTTTTAGAAGAAATTGTAGAGACAGATAAAAAACTTTCAATAGGGAAAAAAAGAGTTATTGATTTGGGAAAAGTTCAAACGCATCCTGTTTCTACAGATTGTTTTGGCGACGACGACACAATTGCTTTTCTTGCAGAAGGAAAAAGCAGAGCAAAGGAATATGGATTATTTTTGAGAAACAAAATTCTTGGGAAATATCGTTTAGACGAAGTTCAAGTGTATCATCAATTTTTAATTAGAAAAAATAAATCACGAGGAGGGTGGCTTTACATGCTCGTTGATGGCGGCAGGTCTGGTTTCGGTTGCGACAGCAGGCTCCTCGGCGACGATGTTGGTTTTCTCTTCGGGGGAAGCGATGCAAAAGTTTTGCCACAGGATTCATATTCTTCTGCACAAATTTCAAAAGGCATTAAATGATTTAGGATTTTCTGGATTAAATGAAGAATTGTTTAAGAAATTGGGCAAAATAAAATAAGAAGAGTATAAATTAGGAAAATATATACTTTAGTGGGGAGTCTTTAATTATTTATCCCTTATTTTATACATCAAAATTGTAAATACTAATATGAACGAAGCGAGATTTGCGAGTATTATCGGAAAGTTTTTTATTAGAAACCCATAAGTTATCCATAATATAATTCCCAAAGTCATAGTACAATACATTATAAGAGATATGTCTCTTGTTCTTTTTGTTTTTATTATCTTCAATACTTGAGGAATAGAAGCCCCCGTCGTGCAACACCCTGCCAAAATACCCAAAATAGAAATCCAGTTCGCCATTTTAAACATCAATCTTTTTTATTTCTTGCATTTTTTTGTTCCCGTATTTTTCAAAATAAAGAATATTGTCCATGTCAATTTTTGCTTTTCTTGCTTGTGCTTTATCCAAAGGATATCCGATTGGTAAGACAGCTTCGATTTGAATTTTTCCCGGGATTTTTAATTCTTCTTTTATCATCTCGTCCACAAAGTGTCCGACCCAGCACGTCGCCATCCCCATATCATTTATTTTTAACAGGAAATTTTGAATTGCGGCACCTGCTTGTTGTCTTAGGTATATTTCTCCTCGTTTTTCATAGGAGTTTAAAGTTCTCGTCGGGTCTGAACATACAACCACAACATATTGAGCTTTAGAAATAAATGGTTGTTGTGCAGCGTCGGATATTTTTTCAATTGTTTTCAAGTCTGAGACAATTACGAATTTTAGTGTGAAGTTGTTTCCAGCCATCGGAGCGTATCTGCAAGAATCAATGCATTCTATAATCCCGCGCCAGTTTGGTTTTTTGTTCTTGAATTTGTGGACGCTACATCGCGTTTTTATCGCCTTGTCTAATTCCATGAATGAGAAAAAGAAACAGGTTTAATAAATGTTTTGGGAGTATTGTCAAATTTTTGTGGGGTGGGGCTTAACCAAATTTACTACTCACATTCGTTCGCAGATTTAATTAATGGTTAATAATTCACGACGAGCGAAAGCGAGGAAGGTAAATTTTTTCTAGTTTAAAATTAGATTTTAAAAAACATTTCCTTAAATTTAAAATATTTGGATGGTCATATTTCTTCTGACAATTTTTTAATTACATTTTCCCATTGACCTTTCCTATAGACATAAATTTCTGCTTCATTGACATCAGAATAACAATCAACCCCCAATCCTCCGAATACATGCTCTCCTTCGAACACCACGTCAAAAGAATTTGTTTGTTCAGTTAATAAGGAGACATATATTTCAATTTCTTGGTTGCTGAATTTATACGCTCTAATTTCATCGTAAAAATTTGTGCCGTTTTTTAAAAATATTTTTTCTTTGTGATTTATTGCTATTCCTTCACAATCATTTGCCAATTCTGTTAAGTATTCAATATCTTTCATTTTAGGAAAATACGACCCGAGAAGGACTCGAACCTTCGACATCATGATTAACAGTCATGCGCTCTACCAACTGAGCTATCGGGTCTTAAACTTTGAAATTTCAGAGGATATTTAAAGATTTCCTATGCTCGAGCGTGTCTAATAATTAGCTCGATGCTAATTATTTGATCATTACATCTTATCAA
>CAYHMF010000062.1:0-3950 GCA_964357655.1 Candidatus Woesearchaeota archaeon
AGAACAGAACTAATTTTCGGTTACCCCATGACATATGTCATGTGGCTACACACTCTTTTATTTTTTCCATGCTGTCTAAATTTTTTATTGCTTCTATTAGATTGTCTAATTTTTTAGCAGGTTCTCCGAAACTCAAGATTGTGTAAGGGAGGTTTAATTCCAAGGCCTTTTTGCTGGCAGCGATTATGTCTGCTTCAGCGATTCTTTTTTTGTTGTAAGCCACGAGGAATTGCTCCTTCCCATTTTTTTTAATCTTGAAGCTAACGTCGGTTTTGCCAAACCCCTCTATATTTAAAATTTCAATTGACTCTTTCGACAAAAATTCTTTTACCTTGTTAAAAAACTTTTCATCTTGTTTTTTGTTTGGAGTTTTTCTTTTTGCAGGTTTCTTTGTTTTTTCTTTAACCTTCTTTTTTTCTTTAGTTTTGGTTTTTTCCAAAATAGTTGGTTCAATTGTTTGAGGCTTTTCGATTTCCAGAATTTGTTGAACTGGTTCTTGAACAATTTCTTTTTTTTCTTGCGCAAATTCTGATTCAGGAGTTATGTGATATCTCCAGATTACTTTTTCTTCAACCTTAAACGGAATCGCAAAATCCCTTATATTTCTCAGTGCAACTCTTATCGCAGGTTCTTGTTTTGCGTCGTCCAAAAATTTATTTTCTTTGATTCTTAAGAATGCTTCTTTCTCTTTACTTTTAAGGTGTTGAGAGTATTCTTCTATCCGTGGTTCTTGACCTGGAATAAGGTAAAGCGGAGAACTTCCAACCCTCATATAACTTGTTCTTAATTTTTTTTCAGAGATTAATTCAGATAGGAACGCAGAGGCAAAAAGAGTGCTCATACCTATTTCGCTTGAGATATGAACTGGGAGACTCGGCCCACGCCTTTGGAAAATAGAAATTATTTTTTCTTTTATTATTGTCGTGTCTTTTGCAGGCATAATCAGAAAAGAAATAAAGAAGTTATAAATGTTGTTGTGATTTTAAGGTCTAACCCACCGAACTTCGTAATAAGTTATGTCGCCTTCTTCGTCGACTATTGCAAGAAGCAGGTTTTTTCTTGTGCTGTGGGCCACACGATTTTTCGCAGAGAATTCATGCCACGTTAATTTTTTAGATTCATGGTCTGCAAAGACAATCCACTTCGCGTGTTTTTCCCCAGGTTTAAATCCTTTTTCATAAACTCTAAAATCTGCCCCAAATTTCAAAGCTGTTTTAACAACATGTCCTTTTCCTCGTAAATCTTCAAAGACAGGATATTTTATTTGAATCTTTTTATCTATTCGTTTAAACTTATTCATCAAATCTTTTTTCGAAATTTTTTCATTTCTTGAGAAAACATCCATTTTATCTTTGTTAACTAAAAACAGAGTTTCTGAAATAGAATATTGTATTTTGTCTCCCACCAATTCTCCGAAAGAACTTTTCTTGCACAATTCATGAGCTTCAGAAGTATTACTAGAAATAATTTCTCCGAGAATATGAGCTTGAATTTTGTTCATAATTGTGATAAGGAAGATAGTTATTTAAAAGTTTGTAAAACACAAAAATATTTAAACTCCAAATATCTTAAAAAGATTATGAGACTAACACAAACTATGAGTTTAGTTCTGGTATTGGTGTTAGTCGTGGCTCTTTAAGAGTCATTCTAATTAAATTTTAATTCTATAATGATGACTCGATATTACCCCCTTACAGATGAAGATTTGGAGAAAATCCTAACAGGATTTGCGTTTAACTATTCTGGAAAAGATTTTCACGTCGGAACAATAGGGCATTTGCCTTATGGTTGTCTTATTTCTCTGAAAAATGGAAGTGGTTCTTTTTATGCAAGTTATCCTGTTGATGTTATTAAAGGAGAAGACATTAGCATCAGGGTGCGACCCGAAGGAGATTTCGCAACGAATTTGGAAAGAGAACTTCAAAAATTTTTTTCAAGTAAATAAATTTAAAATTTGACAAAATGGAATTAAGAATATTCAAAAAATTAAAGAGAACTTTGCAAAATTCAAAGAATCGCAAAATTCTCATACAGAGCACTTTGAAAATTCCCTCGAAAAAGCAAAAAATCGGAATTATTCAAACTTCTCTAAATAGCAAAAGTTTGTTAGCTGGTGCTCTCTTACTCTTATTTTAATCGTTCTGTTTTTACAGAGCGAAGCATTTTATTAGTTTTAGAGATATCTATATTCAAATGGAAAAAATCAAAATTTTTGATACAACTCTTAGGGACGGAGAACAAAGTCCTGGAGTGTCTTTGAACAAGCATGAGAAATTGCAGATAGCTAAGCAATTAGCAAAATTGAATGTCGACGTCATCGAAGCAGGTTTTCCGATTGCGAGCAATGATGATTTCGAAGCTGTGAAACTTATTGCAAAAGAAGTGAAGGGCCCGATAATTTGTGGATTGGCAAGAACTAAAAAAGAAGATATAAACTTGGTTTGGGAAGCCGTAAAATTTTCAGATAAACCTAGGATTCATGTTTTTGTTGCCACATCCGATATTCATTTGGATAAAAAACTTTGCAAATCTCGAGAACAAATTTTGAATATAATTTATGAAAATATTTTGTATGCAAAAAATTTGTGCGAAGATATTGAATTTTCTCCAGAAGATGCTTCGAGAACAGATATTTTTTATATGGTGGAAGCGATAAAAATTGCAATAAATGCCGGGGCGACGACGATTAATATTCCTGACACGGTGGGGTATGCAATGCCAGAGGAGTTTGGGGAAAGAATACAATATGTCTTTGAAAAACTTGGGAATTTAATTGAAGAAAAAAATGTTACAATTAGTGTGCATTGTCATAATGATTTGGGGAATGCCGTCGCTAATTCTCTGTCTGCTGTGAAAAATGGGGCGACGCAAATAGAGTGCACAATTAATGGAATTGGAGAAAGAGCAGGGAATTGTTCGTTGGAAGAAGTTGTTATGAATCTTAAAATAAGAAAAGATTATTTTAAGGTGTTTACACAGATTAACACAAAAGAAATTTTCAAAACTTCGAGAATGGTTAGTGAATCAACAGGATTGAATGTTCAGAAAAATAAAGCGGTCGTTGGAGCAAATGCATTTTCACATGAAGCAGGGGTTCATCAGCACGGGGTTATTCAAGATAAATTAACTTATGAAATTATGAATCCAGAAGATATTGGGTGGGAAGGAGAGAGTCTTGTTTTAGGCAAACATTCTGGCAAGCATGCTGTGGAAGAAATTTTGAAAAGAGAAGGATATAATTTAAGTGAAGAATTAATCCAAAAAGTTACTAATCAGATTAAGGATTGTGCTGGCAGGCAGAACGAAATTTCTAAAAAGGATATTCTCAATATAGTAAACAATTTAAACAAATAAAACTAGTTATAAATATGGAATATGATTTTAAAGCCATTGAAAAAAAATGGCAAAAAAAGTGGGGAGAAAAAAAAGTTTTTGAAGCCAAAGAAAGTTCGAAGAAAAAAAAATATTATGTTCTTGAAATGTTTCCGTATCCGTCGGCGTCTGGTTTGCATATGGGGCATGCGTTGAATTATACTATCGGAGATGTTTTTGCAAGATTCAAAAGAATGACGGGATTTAATGTTCTTTATCCAATGGGTTTTGATGCCTTGGGGTTGCCTGCAGAAAATGCAGCGATTAAAGCAGGAGAGCATCCGAAACCTTTTACTCAGAATGCGATTAAAAATTATATTCGACAAATGAATGAAATTGGTTTGAGTTATGATTGGGGTAGGATGGTTTCTACTATGGAGCCCGAATATTATAAATGGAATCAATATTTTTTCTTGAAATTTCTTGAGAAAGGTTTGGTTTATAGAAAAAAGGCACCAGTTAATTGGTGTCCAGAGTGCAACAGTGTTTTGGCGAACGAGCAAGTTCATAATGGAAAGTGCTGGAGACACGAGGGAACAGATGTGGGAATTAAACAACTTGAACAGTGGTTTATTAAA
>CAYHMF010000063.1:0-3924 GCA_964357655.1 Candidatus Woesearchaeota archaeon
TGATTTTTCTAAATTATTTTAGGGGGTGACATATGTCTCTGGGGAGCACAATAAAGAATTAGGGAGATAAATTTAAATACTAACCCACATTGATTAATCAATATAAATTTCCCTAAATAAAAAGGGGCATAAAACAACTTAATTCTATGTTAATGATTTATAAATGGGGGTGACTCTAATGGTAGCTAAAACTAAAAAGAAAAAATAACTGATTGAAGATTTACTTTTTATTTTTTTTATATTTTTATTGAAAACAGAGAATAATAAATTTCTCGGTAGAGATTATTGTAGCTTTTATTTTTCTAAAAAACCCTCGTGCGAAGTTGCAATTTTTTGAATTTTGCAAAGTTCTCTTTAAGCAGAAGACGAGCAATTTCGCGAGAAAGGTTGGTGTAGTTTTCTTTTACATTGTAGCTTTTCTTTTTCTAAAAGAAAAACCTATGAGCGAAGTTGGGAGTTGGGACTCGAAGAATCTCGTCGATAATTCTTTAAGCGGAGGACGGGACTCGAACCCGTGAAAATCTGCTCTGCAGGCAGACGCAGTAGCCGCTGTGCCACCTCCGCATAATATCTAACCAAGAAATCATTATTTAAAGGTTTTTGGATTGTAAAAAGGATAACAAACTTTAACTCAATTCGAAGGCACCATAATTATTGGTTTTCATTTTTTCAAAATCTCTTGTTTTTTACTTATATATTTAACCAAATTTTTTTGAACTAAATAAAAAATAAATAAGGAAACAAATACTAAAGTTAATGCTATTTTAAAACTCTTAAAAATCCCCAAAGCTATTTTATAGCCATTTCCAATCAAAACTCCCACGATTACGACGAGGGAAACGGCAAAAAACATTACAATTATTTCCGCGATTATAAAATTCTTCCATTTTATTTTCTTATAACCTAAAAAAATAGTTGTCAAGGTTCTAACACCATAAACAAATTTGGAATAAAAAAGAGTTACAAAAATGTTTTTATGGCTCATTTTGTCTATTACGTTATTCGTTTTGTGGAATGCTTTTGAAAATTTTTCTATTTTATTTAATCGATGAATTATCGCAGATCTTCCAATCCAAAAATAAAAAAAATCGGAAATTAATTCTCCGAGATATGAAAACACCAAAACTATCCAAATAGGAAATAATCCTCCTGCAGCTAAAATAGAAATCGCCAATATTACTGTTTCGCCAAATAGTAATCCTGCAAATAATGAAATTAAATAAGGATTTTGACTAATTGATAAAATTATTTCTATTAAATGGTCTAACATAATTCATTGTGTTGTCACTTCTTTAAAAACATGCCCCCGACAGGATTTGAACCTGCGACCTACTGCTTTCCTCTTCCTCAGAGGAGGAATGAGAGAAGAAAATCTTCTTCTCGCTTAGAAGGCAGTCTCTCTATCCAGGCTGAGCTACAGGAGCTTAAAGAAAACCTTGCAAAACTACTCAAAGTTTTCTGAGCGAAGTTTGAAAAGGAAAAATTTGCCTTTTTAAGAGTCGCAAATTTCTAAAATGGGTTAAATTAATTTACTCGAATTTAATTTATTCAAACTTCTCTAAACAAACTAAGAAAAAGTTGTATTTAAAATCTTTCTATTTGCCAAAATCGACATCTTTGGATGCAACCAAAATTTCATAACCCCCGCATTTTTCACATTTTAAAATCTGGTAATGGTCAAAACCATCATCATGATATATCGAAGGGCGAGGGTTTATTCTATTGTGCACTACACTTTTGGTGCCTACTAATTTAACTAAAGAAAAATTGCATCCGCATTTAGCAACTAAGCCTTCATCAGACATCAATTTATTTAGAAAGCATTATTTAAAAAATAATCGGTGATGATTAAATCTCCACAACATCAAAATCATTGACTAGTTGAGAATTCTTGAAAACTTTTTTCGCGTCGTCCAAAAGTTTTTGAGTTTTATTTTCATATCTCTGGCTAATATGTGTCAAAACTAATTTTCCAACTTTTGCTTTTTTCGCGATTTCTGCTGCTTGTTTAGAAGTCAAATGCAAATGCTCTGTGGCCTTGCCCTCAAGCTCTGAATGAAAACTAGATTCACAAACCAACAAATCGGCACCCTCGACAAATGGAATAATCTTGTCATTATTCGCTGTGTCCAAAACAAAAGAAACTTTTTTCTCGGGATTTCCAAAAGTTAAATTTTTCGCCAAATATTTTTTTCCTTTATACATAACATCCTTTCCTTGTTTCAAATTTTGCAACAAAGGTCCTTGAGGAAGTTTAGACTTTTCCAGTTTTTTCTTGTCAATTCTTAAATGCCCTTTCTTGACGAACGAATAAGCGTTTGTTGGAATTCCGTGCGACATTTTTTCTGCAAGAAGATAAAAATCTTTCCCTTCGAAAAATTTTCCAGATTCATCAATTTCCTCGACTTCAATTTTATATTCCTTCGCAAAATTAAAAATTTTGAGCAAATCTTTCATAAACAATTTGGTATTTTTGGGGCCATAAACATAAAGAGTTTTATTGTAACCATTTAAAGCCAAAGAGGACATCAGTCCAAGAAGCCCGAACACATGGTCTCCATGCCAGTGAGTTATCAGAATTCTCGTAACCTTGCACGGATTGAGTTTGGCTTTTCTAAATTGCCTCTGCGTTCCTTCACCGCAATCGACGAGAATATTTTCTCCTTCAAACGTCAACAAAATAGCAGTATGATTTCTGCTCACACTAGGAATTTGTGCCGATGTTCCAAGGAAAGTTAATTTTATATTTGTCATGAATTATAGAAGAAAAAATTGTTTATATAAGTTTGGAAAGCCCCAGCTAACAAGTATCAGACATGACCTAGCGAAAAAAACGGCATAACGCAAATTATTCTTTTTTCAACGCTGTTGACGCTGGAGAAATAAAGATAATCGTATCTCCCCTTAGAAAAGTCAATCCGAGGTTTCTCTTGATTTCATTGTTCTGCATCTCTTTGAGATTGTCCAACACAAGATTTATGTGGATATCAAAAGCTAACAACTTTCCAACGAACTGTTTGTCGCCCTTGAGATGCACTAAAATTTCTTTGCCTTTAGAGTTGTTTAACAAATCCAAAGGTCGTTCAATTCCATTAACCATAAAATCTACTTGCGAAATCTGTTTTTAAACTTTTCTTTTGCCATCTTAGTGATAAAAATATTTCTTCTCGTAACCGAACAATTTATAAATCAAATTTAAATCCAAATAATATGGTAACAAAAAAAGGAAAGAAAAAAACCGGCGGGAAATACATCAAAAGTCGGAAGAAGAAAAAACATGAAAGAAAAGGTCAAACTACAAAAGTTAAAATTGGTAAAGAAAAAACAAAAACTAGAAGAATCCGTGGAGGAAAGAAAAAAATATTTTTGTTGCAAGCAAAATTCGTGAATGTCCAAACTAAAGACAAAAAAATAAAAACAGAAATCAAGAATGTTATTGAAACACCTTCTAACAGATTCCTAGCAAGACAAAATATAATTACTAAAGGAACAATTATTGAGACAGATTTAGGAAAAGTTAGAATAACAAATCGCCCAACTCAAGAAGGAATTGTTAACGGAATTTTATTGGAATGAAGATGATAAAGTATATCGAACAAAAAATTAGCAAGATTCAAGAAAATAGAAAGTATAACAAATTACTTCATGAAGAAAACAAGCTATGCACGAAGAATTAAAAGACAGTATTTCCTTATTTAGTTATTATCTCTTGGGTACTAAAGAAGATACAAATAAAATCTTAAAGATGAGACTTAAATTAAGAGAATTGGTAAAAACCTTGCCGAATAAAAACTTAGAAAATACTCTTGAAGAACATTTTTAAACTAATTCTCGCCCAACTTTTACCATTTTAACATAAACACAAAAAGCGGAGCGTGTCTAAAAAATAATTCTAAAAAGTAGGTTCACCTCAAATAGTCAACT
>CAYHMF010000064.1:0-3164 GCA_964357655.1 Candidatus Woesearchaeota archaeon
TATAAATGGGAAAAATAAGCCAAGGGGGTTTGGCTCGCTTTGAAGAAAAAATAACAGAACGCCGAGAAGTTTAAAATTATTTTCTCCCTTTTTTAGAAATAATTTTATGATGAGGGGGATGCGTCGTGTGAGTTGGAGTTTCGTGAGTCGCGACATGATGTTTTCTTTCTGTGTGGTCTGCAACTTCATTAACTATTTTACCGAATGAATCTTGCATCATTTCAACTTCTTTTTTTGTATGTTCAAATCCTTTTCCATACGATCTGACTTGTTCAAGAATGTTTATCTGTAATTTGTCAAACATTGATTCCAGTCTCTTTAATCTCTCTGCAATGCTGTCGAGTTTTGTTTGAGTGAGTGCTTTGAGTTCGTTGATTTCGTCGATTTGCTTTTTCATTTTTTTTGTTTTTTCAGAAAAAACCTGTTCTGCTATTTCCATCATTGTGTCTGTGTCTGATGCGGCAATAGGAGCTTCGTAATACTCGGCACCATATTCCCCTCCTCCTCCAGAGGCATAAGCGTCTTGAGGGTATGCGCCTTGTTGAGGAATTTGTTGATAAGCATATTGGCCAGTGTCTTGTGTATAAGGTGTCTCTCCTCGAATTTCTTGGCTTTGAGGATTGTATGCTCCTCTTGGACTTGGTGGTACTGGTGCAGAATAATCTAAAGCAGTCATTTCTCCAGACATTGCGTCCTCACTTTCGATTGCATTTTTTATTTGGGCTTGCCCAAGCGAGTCACTTATTTCTCTCGGCGAAATGCCTTGTTGTTGCAATGATTCATAAATTTCCGAATCAGAAAACCCTTCTCTTTTCATTTGTGTTACTTGATCTAATACGCCCATCCGAGAGAACCCCTTGTTTCTCTCGCGCTCTTTCCTCGAATCACTGAAGGGCAACTTCTTTTTTGCACCTTGATGGAAGTCGCGAGTTTTTTATTTAATTTTTTCATACTATATATTTCTCTTTTTCATTTTTTTAAATCTTTTTTTCTTACGAATTCAAGTGGTTGAAACATTTTTGCTTGTTTGCTTAAAATTTCCAAATCCTCTTTTCTTGCGAACTTTGAAAATTCCCCTGAAACAGCCTCGGAAAAAGACACAAGTCTTTCAACATGCTGTTTTAATTTTTCAAAATTTTGTTTGATCTCGAGGAGGTTTTCATTTGTCTGCTCTTTGAAATCTATAAGATTTTGTCCTATTAAAAGTAATCTATCTTTTAGAATTCTTTGCTTCTCTTCCAAATCTCTAACTTTAGTATTGATATCTCCTCCAGACTGTCCGTAAGTATCATACCCTGCTTGTTCACCCACCATAAATAATTTAGGCTAAATGGGTTTAAATTTGTTGCGGATAATAATTTTTTCTTCAATACACAAAACATTTTAAACTATTCTCCCTATTTATTAAAATGCAATTTCAAGAAGGGGCGGCCTTGTATTCTTATGAGGTGCAACGAAAAGGTGGCGAAGATATTCTTTACATTAATTACTTGGGAGCTCCTTTTGTTCCGAGTCTTTCTGAACAGCCGTCGATTATGGAGCATACGATAAATTTGCTTATTGAGAATCCGAATGTTTCGCGGATTGTTTTTGTCCAACAAAAAAATTATAGTTATGACTTTAAAGAAACTAGCATGCTTTTGGAAATCGCACAACTTTATGTTTATCTTTCAAAGCAAGAAAGAATTTTGTCGATACACAAGTTGGTAATAAACTGCCAGCAATTTTTCACTCAAAGATATAATGAGATTTTTTCTTTTCTTGTTTTATTAAAGCAGGATCCTGTCGTGGCGTATGCTGATTTGAAAAAACTTGTTTTTGAAGCGAGAATTTTCTTGAACAAAGTTGAAGAAAGATGCAAGGCAGATCAGGCAAATTATCTTAGCGTCTTGGAGAAACTTTTGAGCATGGTAGAAGAAACGAAAATTATTCAGGAAGCGTCGCAACATTTTACAAATTATCATCGAGGGGAAAGGGGAATTTACCATTATATTTTCAAACCTGACATTGTTCCAAATTTTACTTTCACCCGACTAGTTTCAAGCATGCCCGAAGACGCAGAGATTATTGATCAATATAAAATTTCTGGCGAAGGGGCAAAATACGACGAATCACTTGTGACAATTCTTAGGAAAAAGGACGAGGCCAAATTTTTTTATCACATTGTTCCTCCAGAGCATTCTTTAAGCGAGGACCATAATAATTTGTTGAATATGGCAAGGAGTGTTTTGATAGAACATCAGCCAAAGGCAGAAGAGTTCACAGACATTGAAAGGACGCGACAGGTTTTTTTTAATATCTCAAAAGATTTGATTCAAGATTTGGCACATAGTCAGGGAATGGTTTTGAATTATTCAGAAATTAGCAGACTCGCGACTATTTTAGTTCGTCACACAATTGGGTTTGGGTTGATTGAGGTTTTGCTTCAGGACGAAAATCTTCAAGATATTGTTTTGAATGCTCCGATTTCCAGGACGAATATTTTTTTGAGACATCAAGAGCATGGAGAATGTTATGCAAATATTCTTCCAAGTCAGGAAGATGCTGATTCGTGGGCTGCGAAATTTAGAATGATTTCCGGGCGACCTCTCGACGAGGCGAATCCTATTTTAGACACTCAACTTGAAATTGGAAAATTAAGGGCGAGAATTGCGATAATTCAAAATCCTCTTTCTCCCGATGGACTTGCGTATGCTTTGAGAAGGCACAGAGAGGCTCCGTGGACGCTTCCACTTTTTGTAAAAAACGGCATGATAAATTCTTTTGCCGCCGGATTACTTAGTTTTATGATTGATGGCTCGAGGACATTATTGGTTGCTGGGACAAGAAGTTCTGGTAAAACATCTTTATTGGGAAGTTTGATGTTAGAGATTATTCCTAAATGTAGAATAATTGTGATTGAAGATTCGCTGGAATTACCTGTAGAAGCTTTGAGAAAACTTAATTATGATATTCTTAGAATGAAAGTTCGTTCGGCTTTGTTAAGGACGACTACAGAAGTTTCTGCCGACGACGGAATTAGAACGAGTTTGAGATTGGGAGATAGTAGTTTGATTATTGGAGAAGTTAGAAGTGTTGAAGCGAAGGCACTAACGGAGGGGTTCCTTGAGGGCGCTTGGGCCATTGTTTTTCCTGGAACAATTAATGGTGCAGTGCATTACGAT
>CAYHMF010000064.1:3174-3898 GCA_964357655.1 Candidatus Woesearchaeota archaeon
ATACGGAGTTTTTGACAGAGTTGTAAATGATTTGGAAGTTCCTGCTACAAGTTTTAAGGCAACAGATATAATTGCCGTCGCGAATCCGATAAAAACCTCTGATGGTTTACATTCAATGAGAAGACTTTTACAAATTTCAGAAGTTAGAAAACATTGGAAACATGACCCCTTGGAAGAAAAAGGTTTTGTTGATTTGATGAAATATAATGTTGAGAAAGATACGCTGGAACCGACGGCAGATTTGATTAATGGAGATAGTGAGGTTATCAAAAGTGTTGCTTCAAATGTAAAAGGCTGGGCAGGGAATTGGGACGCTGTTTATGATAATATTTTGTTGAGGGGAAAAATAAAACAAGAGATTGTTGACGCTTCTAAGAAAAGCGGGGATAATAAAATTCTTGAAGCAGAATTCAATGCAATTTCAAATCATATGTTTCATACAATTTCGGAAAAAGTTCAGAAGGAAATTGGATTACCAACTGGCGATAGAGTTTTTCCAGAATGGCAAAAGTGGTTGAATGAAGAAATTAAAAAGAAGCATATCTAAAGTGTACCTAGGGGAGTAAGGTTTTGAGTTATTGTAACATGAAATTAAAATCTCGCAATTAATAATTCACGATGAGCGAGTGCGAGGGAGTAAATTTGTTTTGAAATAATTTTATAAACTCCTTATTATTAATTATCTTATGAGTAACCTAAGGAAGGTCATAAATAAAAGAGGACT
>CAYHMF010000065.1:0-3762 GCA_964357655.1 Candidatus Woesearchaeota archaeon
AGATGTAATGATCAAATAATTAGCTCGATGCTAATTATTAGACACGCTCCAAAAAAAGAAAAGTTTAAAAACAGAATAAACATATAATCTCAGAAAAAAAATAAGATGACCAAAGTCATGTGGGGAAAATCAATCCATGTTGATTTGCATGGATGTAACAACTATGTAAAGAATCCTAAAAAAATTGAAGAATTTGTTGCCAAATTATGCGAAGAAATAAACATGAAAAGACACGGCCCACTGCATCTTGATTATTTCGGTGAGGGAAATTTAAAAGGATATTCTTGTATGCAATTTATTGAAACCTCGTCGATAACTGCACATTTTGACCACCAAAAAGGAAAACCTTACAGAGCATTCATTGATATATTTAGTTGCAAAGATTTTGATGAAAAAAAGACCGGAGAATTTTGCAAAAACTATTTTAGCGCTGAAAAAATAAATTCTAGAACCTTAATTAGAAAATAAAATTTTGCGAATTTAAAGATTTTTGTTTAATTTTGGAATATTAACCTAAAATAATTTTCTCAACTTCCTAACTTCTCAATCGCTCTGGCAACCTGAAGCATTTTTTGTTCTTGAAATTTGTCGCACGCGATTTGCATCCCTACTGGAATGTTGCTAACTCTTCCAACAGGCAAACTCAAGGCACAATTTCCGTAAAGATTGTAAGGAATTGTCAAAGCATCATAGCCGTACATTTCTTCAATAGAAACTTTTTCCCCAATCTTATGCGGGAGTCGGGGGACTACAGGAGAAATTATGCAATCTATATCTTTGAACAATTTTTCAAGCTCATCGCTTATTAACTTTTTGACTTTGAGAGCAAGATGATAATACCTTCCATGATATTCTGCTTTAGATATTTCACTTCCACCAAGAATTCTTCTTAAAACCTCTGGCCCGCAAGATTCCTCAATCTTCTTTCCATATCTTCTTCCGTCAAATCTTCTTGTCCCGGAAAAAAACTCAACATAAACAAGAGGATAATAAGTCTCAACAGCAAGGTCAATTGAAGGAATTTTAACTTTCTTAATCTTCCAGTTATTTTTTTTGGCAACCAACTTGATTTTTTCATCTATAAGATTCTGTATTCTTGAATCTGCAATCTTAAAATCCAACAAACCAATAGTTAATTTTTTTGGGGGAGTTTCAATTTCTTTTAGATTAATCGGGGCACTTCCAAGACTAATTGAATCATTTTCATCTTTTCCTTTGATAACATCCAACAATAAAGCAGCATCAGAAACATTTTTTGCCAAAGGCCCAATCTGGTCTAAGCTCATGGACAAATCAATCAATCCGTACCTGCTAACAACCCCGTAGCTTGGTTTTATTCCGACAACTCCGCAATGACTTGCAGGATTTCTTATGCTTCCTCCCGTATCGCTTCCCAAAGCCATATCGCAAAAATCAGCAGAAACAGCCGCAGAACTTCCGCTCGAACTCCCGCCAGGAATTAATTCAAGAGCCTGAGGATTTTTTGTCGGCCCAAAAACAGATGTCTCCCCGGACGAACCACACGCAAACTCATCCATGTTTGTTATTCCAATTATCAAACCATCTTCTTTCTCAATTTTTTCCACAACTGTCGCGTCATACGGAGCTTTATAATTTTCAAGAGTTTTGCTCGCGCACGAAATATTTGCGCCTTTAACATTAATGTTCGCCTTAACAGCGATTATACGCCCTGCAAGCCTCCCAGCTGTGCCTTTTTTAATTTTGTCGTCGATAAACTGGGCAACTTTAATCGCCTCTCTATTCACCTGCAAAAACGCGTTAATCTTATTTCCCTTCTGATCATTTTTTTCAATCTCTTTCAAATATTTTTTTAGTTTTTCGAGAGTTGTCATTTTTCTACTTTTCAAATTCCCCCCTGTATTCTCAAAGATTCTTCAAAGATTGTGCTATAAATTTTTCTTACAAATCTTTCAGGAACTCCGTTTTTTATCATTCTTCCGACAATTTTTTCTTCCCTATCCAAATCTCTAATAGAAATTTTGTTTTTTTTCTTACATATTTTTATTTCTTTAGTTAATTCTAATCTTCTCTTGAGTACCTCGCTAAGCCTGTCGTCGAGCATGTCAATCTTTCTTCTAAGTTCCTCTAATTCTTTATTTTCTACCATTTCTTCCTCTCTCTGTCAATTTTAATTGATGGTGAAAAAAGAGTTACCATGATTTTTTCTCCGCGATTATAAAATCATTATTCTTGCTTGTGCCATCCTTGGCATCTGGAGCATTTTCAAACATGATTTTTTTATCAATTTTATTGCGTTCGCCACCCTCTTCACGTTCTCCCTGCCCTCTCTCAATCAAAGAGTCCTTTAATTTTTTAGAATCAATTTTAGAAAGCTTGTCGGAAAAACTATCCATTATTTCCTTGGCCTGTTTTTTAATGTCTTCTCTTTCTCCCTCGCTAATTTCATGCCACAAAAAATTGTCTGTCATAATAATTTATCATTAACTATCTTTTTTAATTTATCTATTATCTTTAAGATAATTTCTTTGTTGTTTTCTAAATAAGAAAAATTTATTTGCTTCCCCTCATACATGCTTTTATTTCTCTTTATCCTTAAATCTTGCAAAATTGATATATCTTCCTCATTAAATTTTGAATAATTTCTAAGGCTATCAATAATTTCCTTATGAGCATTTTCTCCTATTGCTTTTACACCTTCTGACAACAAAATTGACGTGGCTAATTCCTTAATTATTTCATAAATATTCTCAGTAATGATTGTTGCAAATTTTTTATTGTCTAAATCTAAAATAGATTTTTCTCTATCTAGTGCCATTTTGTATATTGACCTGGCTTTCTCTTTATCTGGAAAAACTTTATGTAACATTTTAAAATAGCTTTAAGTATCCTTTTAAAATAATTCCATTAATTAAATTATTTTTAAGTTCCTTTGAAATTTTTTTAATATCCTCTTCAAAAAATAAATGAATTTTTACACCTAATTTTTTCTCATATTCGCCCACATCAATCTTTTTCTCCCTTCCTACAATAAACAAATCTAAATCGGAATTTTCAATTGATTCTCCTTTTGCATAACTTCCATAAAGAATAATCGCTTTTGGAGAAATTTTTTCCCATAAAAAATCTATTAATCCTGAATAATTAATCTCAAATAGAATGCTAATTTTCTTATACTCTCTAAATTTTTCATTGTTTATTTCTGCCTTATAAAAAGGAATTTCTCTTTTTTTGTATGAGTTAATTAATTCTTCTTTTTCAAATTCTTTGAGATAGTTCATAACAGAAAGTGGGGAAATTTTACTTAATCTACTTAACTCTCTTAATCTAAATTCTTCTGTAGGATTATACAAAAAGATTTTTAATAATTTATATTTGTTATAATTTTTTAACATATGTAATAATATTATAACACTTGTTTATAAATGCTTTGCTAATTTCGTGCCATAAAAAATTCATGATTAAGAGAAAAAGGGATTTTTAACTCTTTCCAGTTGTCGCGAGATAAGCCCCGATAATTATAAGTATTCCACCAAACACAGTTATAGAATTAGGAATTTCACCAAATATAAAAAAAGCTATTATGATTGGAAAAACAATATCTAAAAGAATTACCCCTCCTCCTTTATGTGCTTTTATTTTTTGAAATCCTTTAAAGACTAAAATAAAAGGGATAGATGTAAATAATGTACCAAGAAGGAGTATTAATCCAACATCATTTATAGTAAATATAGTGTGTAGCCTTGTGACATATGTCGCCAGGCAAAACCGAAAATTAGTTCT
>CAYHMF010000066.1:0-3646 GCA_964357655.1 Candidatus Woesearchaeota archaeon
TCTAAGAGAAGTTCGAAAACAAGAAATAAGAATTATTCAAACTTCTCTAAAGAAACTAATGAAAAATCTTAATCAGTTAGTTTTAAAAACTTCGGTTGTTCACTAATTCTGTAGACTAGGTCAGCAGGTTAGCCCCCTGCTAATTGCAAATGGGCTTTATGGCAGACTGCAAGGAGGGGCGTGATGAGTGAGCTAAAAAGTCCTTTTTCGGACGTTGACGCTTTGTCCGCTTTGATCTTGCACATGCGAAACGGGTCAGACCTTGATCGGAGCAGCCCTAAACATTTGTTAAGATGCTTGGCGGGTAGCAGAGCCGAGAAAGAATAAGGAGTTGCTTTTTAGTTATCTTTAAGCAAACCTCTGAGTCTACACTTATTTCCCAAAACACAACAATTCTTATAAACAATCTTCTAATATATTTGTATGGTTAAATCAAAAGAAACTACAAAAAAACTTGAAAAATTTTTAGAGAGTGAAGGATTTGTTGATTGGCAGGGAGGACGACTTCCTAAAGACAGGCTTACGATTGATTTTATCCGACAACCAAAAGAGATGGTTGTTTATGTTAAAAAATCCGAAAATGGAAAAGTTAATTATATTTATAAAATTTATGAAAAAGAGTGAATAATTACTTTTTAGAAATTGAAAAAAGCATTAAATTAATAAACTTGTTTTGTGTTTTTAATGAATGAAAAAGGGGTTAGAGAAAAAAGGGCAGTTTTATTTGATTGCTGCAATTGTTATAATCGCTGTTCTTTTTGGATTTGTGAGTAATACGAATTTTTCTAAAAAAAGAATCCCACTTAGAATAGAAAACCTTGGAGAAGAACTGGATATTGAAAGCCAAAAAGTTTTAGATTATGCAATTTATAATGGGGCAAACAAAGATATTGTCATGAATGATTTTACAAAAAAATTTAGCGGTTATTCTGGAAAAGACACAGAAATTTATTATATTATAGCAAATAATACTTATGAAGAAGTATATTCTTTTGGTGATTCTGGAACAAAAATAAACCAACAGAAAGAAAGAGGAAGCAATGAAATAAATGTTACGGTAAATGGAACAAAATATAATTTTGAATTAAATTCTGGGGAAAATTTTTATTTTATTATGGTTAAAAGTATCGGGGGGGAACAGCAAATTATTACAAATGCTTAAATTTAAAATGATGAATAAAAAAGCCATAAGCATCATGCTTGGTTATGTGTTGCTGACTATAATTGCAATTTTTATGAGCACTGCAGTTTATCTTTGGATAAAATTGTATGTTCCAAGTGAGATACCTGAATGCTCCGACGGAGTTTCATTGTTTTTGGAAGAAGTAAAATGCCAGAGTGGTTCTAAACTTAATGTTACTGTAAAAAATAATGGATTGTTTTCTGTCGCAGGATATTATATTTATATTACTAATAATTCGAATCAAAAAATTGCTGATAAAGATTTGTCTCCTAACATTACTAGCGGGGGGATTTCTGCAGAAGGATTTATCAGGTTCACTTATGCTATAAATAATTCTTTAGTTCCGGGAAATCCACAACAAAGCATTTTTTTAATAAGTGGAAACGTCGCCCGTATTCAAATAATTCCTGTAAGATATGAAGAAGTTAATAATAAATTATATCCTGTAAGTTGCGGGAATTCCAAAATCGAGGAAAAAAATATTAATTGCACATAACTAAAAATTTAAAAAGAAACAATTCTTAATTTTATTCATACCTTAATAACCTAAAGGTTACAAGTAAAAAATGGTGAGTATTTCTCTAATTGGATGGAGTATTGGGATAGTCGGGAGTCTTATTGGAATTGTTGGAGGGATTCATTTTTTTCTTGGATTGCGAGACATGAATGAAGTCATTAAGAGTCATGCTATCTATATTTTTATTTCTGGTTTGATATGGACTATGTATAATGCATTTATGATTTTTTTCGCATTGATGAGGCTCGACATTAAAAATGATTTGTGGGCAATAGTTCCAATATCTTACGCAGTAACCAGTATTTTATTCCTCGTAGGAACAATTAATTTATTAAAATTTTTAAAAGATAAAAAATTAACAAAAAAATGAAAAAGGGATTATCTCCAGTTATCGCAACAGTTTTGCTGATTACTCTTGTAATTGCTATGAGCATTATTGTTTTTTTATGGTTCAAAGGATTTGTCGTCGACGAATGTGAAAAATTTGAGAGAACGTGTGAAATGACTTGTAAAAATGTTTTGTTTGAAACCAGTTATACTGGAGGAAAATTAACCATTTCTAACATCGGGCAAATACCAATCTATAATTTTAATATCAGGATTATAAAAGAAGGAAATTATGAAAGTGAAAGAGTATCAAAAAAATTTCAAAGTAGTTGGCCTTCTGCTGGTTTGCATGAGAGAAAAATGTTTTCAGATACATTGGCTGTTGGAAATGCTGATAAAATAGTTTTAATCCCTGTTCTATTAGGAAAAGGCAGCAAAACTTATACTTGTGAAGACGAATTTGGTCTTGAAATACCATTATCATGATAGATAAAAAAAAAGGAATCTCGCCAGTTATTGCAGTATTATTATTAACTGCGTTGACAATAGTAATGAGTTTGACAATCGTCGCGGTTTTCCAAGGATTCATCAAAGAAAAATGTGAATTGTCTAATCAAGCGTGCGAACTTCTTTGCGAAAAAGTAAAATTGGAATCTTCTTACTCTGATGGAAGATTGTATATTTCAAATTTAGGAAATGTTCCTATTCACGACGTGGAAATTAAAATATCTGTTGCTGGAGGATATGAAACCAAAAGCATTTTAGAAGACTTTTTAGTAAATTGGTCTGAAGAAGGATTGGCTCCTGGCAAGGTTTTTTCTGGATATATTAACATCGGTGATTCATCCCAAGCACTTTTGATTCCGGTTTTAAAAGGGGACAACGAGAAAATTCATAGTTGTGGGGAAGGATTTGAAAAAAATATAGGTTAAATTAATAAACTTGTTTTCCGTAATTATTCAATGAACACCCTAAAGGGTACAAGTAACCTAAAGAAGGTTACAAGTAAAAGAGGACTATCTGCAGTAATAGGAACTTTAATAATGGTGACGATTACGATTGTTGCAGGGGTTATTATTTGGGGGGTAACAAATGCTTTCATTGATGATAATATTGAATCGGCTCAAAAATGTTCTAACCTTTATGAAAAAATTGAATTCAATACTCGATTCACGTGTTACAATTCTACAAGTGGAGAACTTCAATTCGCAATAACTCTTCGAGATGTTGATATCGACGGAGCAGTTGTTATTGTGTCTTCAATATCTGGTTCAGAAAGTTATGAATTGTCTAATGAATTAGAAAGTGTTTCTGGACTGCTCAGTTTTTCAAGAACGCCGTCGGTTAAACTTCCTGGAAAAAACGGGGCACAAACATATATTGCTACGGGATTTTCCAGCATTCCTGATAAAATAGAAATCGCGGCAATAATAAAAGAAGAACAATGCGATATTTCAGATAGTTTATCGAATTTTGATGATTGTCAGTTATTCATCAGTTAGTTGTCTTAGAAGAGTTTTTAAATTGTATTTCGAATAATTTTATAAACAACCACTTCCTTTGTTATTCATGCTAAAAAGAGGACTATCAGAAGTTATCACGACGCTGATTTTAGTTGT
>CAYHMF010000067.1:0-3512 GCA_964357655.1 Candidatus Woesearchaeota archaeon
CTATCATAAAGTATAACTTCATATAGTAACATTTATATAGTAGTTTTACTAAGTATTATTATGCCAGAAATTAAAATAGAAGTGAAAGGGTATAAGTGTAATAATTGTGGTTATCAATGGTTACCTCGTTCTGCAAAAGAAAAGCCCTTAATCTGTCCGAAATGCAAATCGGCAAGATGGGATAAAGAACCCAAGAAGAAGAAAACTTAAATTTTTTTGGGCGAGATAACACCCTCTAACTTAACAATACACTAACAAATCAATAAATTAATAAATGGGATATTTCTTTAACGACTATGGAAAATAGAACCTTAATAAAAGATGCTTTTAGTAAAAAGGGCGTTGTCGAAATTGCTGGATGGGTTCAGTTAGTTCGTGATTTGAGCAAGGTGAAGTTTGTTGTTCTGAGAGATATTTCTGGAGTTATACAGGTTACAGGAGTTAATGGAAAGACGCCTGAGAAAGTTTTCAAGGACATGGAGAAGATTTCTCGTGAGAGTGTTATTTATGTCAAGGGAACAATCAAAGATTCCAAACAAGCCCCAGGAGGGAAAGAGATAAATCCCGACGAGATAAAAATCATCAGCGTCGCCGAGGACTTGCCGATTGATGTTTCTGAACATTCTAAAACAGAATTGCCCAAGAGATTGGATTACAGATTTTTAGATTTTCATAGGCAGAGAATTCAAGCAATTTTTAAAATTCAAAATGAGATAACAAATAGTTTTAGGGAATTTTTTTATAAAAAAGGATTTTTAGAAATGCAACCCCCATGCATTATTAGTTCATCTTCAGAAGGCGGAACCGATTTATTTTCTGTAAGTTATTTTGAAAAAAAAGCTTTTCTTGCCCAGAGCCCTCAATTGTACAAGCAAATGATTGCGTGTTCAATGGAAAAAACTTTTATGATAACTCCTGTTTGGCGAGCCGAAAAACACAACACTACTCGACATATTAACGAAATAAGGCAATTAGATATTGAAATGGCTTTTGCAAATCAGGAAGATGTAATGAAACAGCTTGAAGATGTTTTAACTCACATTATTCAAAATGTTATGGATAAATGCAAAGAATCTCTTGAGCTTTTGGAGGTAAAATTAAAACTTCCGAAATCAAAATATTTGAGTTATGACGAGACAGTAAAATTACTTGGCATAAAATACGGAGAAGATTTGAGCCCAGAAGATGAAAGAAATTTGGACAAGAAATTCCCCGACACAATTGTTTTTGTTCATTCTTGGCCGAGCAATCTAAAACCTTTTTATATTATGCCTAAAAATGAAAAAGCAGATGCAAAATTAAGCGAGGGGTTCGACGCTATTTACAAGGGAATTGAAATTGTTTCTGGAGGGCAGAGAATTCATCTTCCCGAATTGCTAATTACAAGATTAAAAAACAAAGGGCTCAATCCTAAAAATTTTAAAGATTATGTGGACAGCTTTAGATTTGGAGCCCCTCCTCATGCTGGTTGGAGTTTGGGGTTGGAAAGAATAACTGAAATGATTTGCGGACTTGATAATATTCGGGAAGCGACAATGTTTCCTCGTGATAGGGATAGGCTTACGCCTTAATTTAATTAAACATACGGAGGTTTAAAATGGGAAAAAATTGCGGATGTTGCGGAGGAAGTTCTGAAAATAAAAAAGAAAGCAGAGCAACTAAATGTGCATCCTCAGAAAAGGACAAAGAAACTTTGGATGACGAAGAAAAGGAAGATGACGCGGAATACGAAGAAGATTGGACGGGGTTTTAAATGAAAATATTAGTAATTGGAGATCCGCATGGGTATCAAAAATATAAAACATCTGTTTTGAAATCGGCAGATTTAATTTTAATAACGGGGGATATTGGCAAAGCTGATTTAGCGAGGAAACAAGCTTTTACAAATATTGAAAGAAAAAAACAAGGTTTGCCTGAAATTGAATATACTAAAAAACAAATAAAAGCAATTTATTACGAGATTTATAATTCCACGATAAACCTACTTAAAAAATTAGCAAATTTTGCACCAGTTTATTTAGTAAAAGGAAATGTTGGAAGTACTGATAAAGAAACAAAAAAGGACGAGAAAAAATTTGGCATAGAATTGCCTTATTTAATTAAGGATATCAATAAAATAAAAAATGTTAATCTGATTAAAAATAATGTTAGAAATATTAATGGATTAAGAATTGGTTTTTTAGAATATTTTGCAGACACTTGTTGGATTAAAGAGTTTAAACCAAATGATTACAAAAAAAGATTGCAAGAGGCTAAAAAAGATTCAGATAATGCAAGAAAAGTTTTGAAAAGATTTAATGATTTAGATATTTTGTTGTGCCATTCACCTCCTTATGGCGTATTAGATAAAGTATCTGGAAAATTTGGGGCTCCAAAAAGATGGTGGGGGAAACATGCTGGAAGCAAAGTTATTTTAGATTATATTAAGAAAAAACAACCGAAATATGTTTTTTGTGGGCATATGCACGAGACAAAAGGAAAAAAGAAGATAGGGAAAACAGAAGTTTACAATGTGGGGTTTAATGGGGATTATGTTTTGATGGAATTATCTGAAAATAAGATAAAAAGGTTGGAGTTTTATCGAGGAGAGTGGTAAAATTTATTTGTTTAGAATATATTTATTTGGATGAGTATTCTTATTGATTGAAGCAATTTCCAAACTTTTTTGTTCTAGATCATTTTTTATCTTATCTTGTAATTCTAAAATATTTTGTTTGTAACATGGTTTATTATATTTTTGGAAAAACCATTCTTCTTTGTTTCCAAGAAAAGAAAGAGACCATCCTTGATTTTTTGTTATTTTATTTATTATGTCTAAAGAAATTGGTTGATGATAAAAAATCTTGTCTAAAAATGAAGACCTGGTTTGGATATTAGTATAATATCCCAATAGAATATTTAATTCTTTACAAATCGGAGGGATGAACCCAAAAATTTCCCCTATATTAAGAGTTATGCCTATTTGAGGATTATCTTTAATTTGTGCATGTTGATAATACATCTTATAACAAGGCGAATCTTCAAATAAAGTTTTTTTAGTTTCTTGATTTGCATATTTATTAAATACTTCTAAGAACATCTTTTCAATAGGTTCACCAATATGTTCTCTAATCTCTTTTTCTATTTTTTCATTAGAAACGAGTTCATACTCATAGAGATAATTTTTTCCACCGAGATTTTGGCGATATACTGATTTTGTTGATGTCATTTTCTGTTTATTTGTAATAACTTTATGATAGTAACTACTAATATTAATATTTAAACTTATGCCACCTCTAAGGGGGTTGTAACATAAAAGGATTTAAAAAGAGAAAAAACATTCAATATTTGATGAGTGAAGTTAATTTGTTTGAAGAATTGGGTTTAACAAAAAATGAGGGAAAGGTTTATGAAACTCTTGTTAAATTTGGGAAAATGAGTTCTAGTGAAGTTAGTTCTAAAAGTGAAGTTCCTTATGGAGAAGTTTGCAAAAATAGCCTGATTTCTTAATTTTGCAAACTTTAAACTTGTTT
>CAYHMF010000068.1:0-3453 GCA_964357655.1 Candidatus Woesearchaeota archaeon
TGGATTTGGATGATGTTTAACTGACATTTCCAAAACAACTTCGTGCAGAGGAGCTTTTTTCGCGAGGGCTTTTTGTTGGTCATTCTCATAAGCTTCAATAACATCCTTGAATGTAATTCCGTGCCTTTTCATGTAAGGAAAACTCAACGCCCAATTATGAAACGCACTTCCAAATGCAACACTTCCTTCGCCGACGCCAACTTTCCATTTTTCCTTGTATCCTTCTGGTGCGATGTTCTCGATTAGTTCATTTATATGGTCTATAATTTTGATGAATTTTTTTTCCATGTCTTGCGGAGTCAACTTAACTTCTTTGATAAGTCTGTCAACTTTATTTATGAATAAAACTGGTTTAACAAGTTCTTTTAACGCCTGTCTCAAAACTGTTTCTGTTTGTGGCATTATTCCCTCGACGGCACAGCACAAAACAATTGCTCCATCAACTGCCCTCATCGCTCTTGTGACGTCTCCACCAAAATCAACATGTCCCGGAGTATCAATCAAATTAATTAAGTAATCTTCCCCGCCGATTTTATGAATCATACTTACCGACGCTGCATCGATTGTGATTCCACGTTCAGCTTCGTCTTCATGAAAATCAAGAGCACATTGTTTTCCAGCCAATGCTTCAGAAAGCATTCCTGCACCAGCCAAAAGATTATCTGAGAAAGTAGTTTTACCATGGTCAATATGCGCAGCGATTGCTATGTTTCTAATCTTGTCTTGTTGCTTCATTAAATCTTTTATTTCAACCATTCGATTTTCTAATAAAAACTTAGAATAGATATTCTTCGGAAAATTGGTTTATAAAAGTTTCTGGTCCCGAATTTTGGAAATAAACCTACTCTCTTTTTAATTCCCTTATTCCTGTAATTTGATTGTATTCTTTAGGCATATTTAATTCAATCAAAAATATTTTTGCAAGCCAATAATCAGACCCCTTTGTTTTCTCCAGATGATATTCAATTTCAACTTCTTTTCCGACGTATTTATGCAATTCTTTTTTAGTTGGCCCCTCAATTATTCTACGATAAAATTTTTGATCCTCAACAAGGATTTCCAGATTTGTCATAATCCCTGGAAGTCTTTTCACTTCTTTAAGAATTCCAGAAAATTTATGAGTTTCCATTTAAAAGTTCATTTATTTTCAAGTTTAAAAGAATTATTGTGTTTAGGTTTTATGAGTATTCTTTTGAGGCGAGGTTCAATTTTAAAAAATATTTTTTATTTAACCTAAAATTATAAGGAAGTGGCTCGTTTGGATTATTATTTTAAAATATAAGAATTATTTTTTATATTAACCAAGAAGGGCTGCTCTTTTTTTCTATATCATAAACTTTTTTTAACCACCCTTTTACAATAGGGGTTTTTTTAGTTTCGCAATAATCAATCTCGCTTTCTTCAATATCTTTGCAAACAAGTTTATCATTTGAAGTAATTGTATTATTAATTAAAGAAACAATACTCTTTTTAGGGATTCTAAATCTCTTCAAAAAACCTTCCGGATTATCTTGTGGCAATCTGGTAAAAAATGTTTCCCATTGCCCTCCAATTTTGGGGAGATTTTCTTCTCCAATATATCTAACTTCTCCAGGAAAATTAATTCCAGAAGAATTAATTCTATAAGACTTTCCAAATTCCAATTTAATCTCTTTAACCATATTTAATTTTCAAGAAAATTATTAATAAATATTTGGGTATTCTGGAATATAAAATTATCGAGCACTGTCAGCTTGTTTTTCTGATTCGTTCTTTTTTCTTAATGCAAAACTTTCACCATTTCCCTCTGACGCAAGAATTATTTCTTCCGCAAGTCCTTGAGTGATTGTTTTCTTTTTGTTGAATGCTTTATCTGACGCCCCGTGAATAAGATGTTTTAATGCAAGATTAACTCTTCTCATTGGCGAAACATCGACGGCTTGAGGGTATCTCGCACCACCATATTCAATTACTGTTATTTCGTCTCGTGGTGCTGCGTTCTCAACTGCTTGAACTAAAACAGCTACAGGATTTTTCCCAGTTTTATTCTCGATTAATTTAAATGCTTCAAGAATTATCGTCATATTTCTAGTATATTTCCCAGTCGATGTGCCTAAAATAATTTTGTGCTTTTTCCCTCGATGTCCTGCGACAGCAAGTTTGTTCATTAATCTTTCAACAATGTTAACTTTTGTCTGCCCAAGTTTCTGAACATTTCTTCCATAACTTTTCACAATCAATTTTGGTTGAAGGTTTATTACGGATTTTAATCCTGGGTCTTTAACTTCTATTTGAGTTATGTCATACAAGTCAAATAATTTGAATACAGGAAATGTTTTTGTTTCTTGAGTTGTCATTTTAAATTTTTTTATAACCCCCAAATTTTTCCATAAAAAATCCTTGTAAATGCGGAAGATGGGTTAAATATTTTGTCTGACTATTTAATTCTTGCAATTTCTTATTATCCTCCTCAGATTTTTCACATAAATATCCAAACATTCTTTTCGAACTAAAATTTGTTTCATCCCCTTTTTCTTTATAAGCGATTATTTTTAATGTTGGGTGGTATGCCGCTTTTGATTTTAATATTTTCTGTAAATTAGAAATTGGGGGGCATGTAATCTTTGTCATTTTAATCTTGATAATGTTTTTTTAAATATGAATTTAGTTTTAATAAATTTATTGTATCTTGAGGGGTATTTAATAAGTCTATTTCAAATTGATTTTCCAAAACCCATACAATATTTTCCAAAAGTTTGTCGTCTCCATTCAAATTACTTGTAAAGAGAGTAATATTTAATCTATCTGGAGAGATATTGATGATAGGTCCATTAATTCCAAAATATTCTCCATTTTCTAATTTTAAACCACTAAAATCTAAATATCTCTCTATTAATTTAAGAGAATCCTCTCTAAGAATACTATACCCCAATTTTTTAATCATCTTCTACCCTTCTCAATTTTACCGGAAACTAATCTCGATAATTGTTGGTCATTTACTTGAATAACTGCAAATCGAACACCAGGAATATCTCCTTTACTTCGTCCTTGTTTTCCACCAATTCTTTCAATCATAACTTCGTCGTGCTCGTCGATAAATCTCTGCGCAAGATTTCCAGGAATAAATGCAGTAACTTGTTTGCCGTTTTTTGTCAGCTGAACTTTGCAACATTTCCTCATCGCTGAGTTTGGCTGTTTCGCTTCTTTCTGAACTTTTTGAAGAACAATTCCTTTTGCTTGATTCGCACCCTCGAGAGGATCAGACTTCGCATAAAGATTCAGAGTTCTAACTTTGTAAGCTCTTTCTTTCCATCTGAACTTTTTTCTGTCCTTCACGAATTTTTTCGCGCTTTTTAATCCCATTTTATTATATAGACATAATTTAATTACAAGATTGGTTTTTAAAACTTCCGAATTTGTGAGCGTGTCTAAAAAATAATTCTAAAAAGTAGGTTCACCTCAAATAGTCAACTA
>CAYHMF010000069.1:0-807 GCA_964357655.1 Candidatus Woesearchaeota archaeon
AAATGAGAACTAATTTTCGGTTTTGCCTGGTGACATATGTCACAAGGCTACACACGTGTGTGTTATCTTTGTATAAAAATACATTTTTTAAAAATGTTAAATTAGTTTATAAGAATTATTGTGATTTATTAGATAATTTTTTATAGGTAGAACAAAATTTAGATAATCTTTATTCTTCTATCGAGCTTATTTTTTGGACTAAATTATTTGCCCTCGCTCTCCATGGCCAAACTTTCCAAGGTCTTAAATATTCTATTTTAACTAAAGTATTAGAATCTTTATATTCCTCAATATCTTGTTTTAATTTTTCAATATCCTCGCCATTTCTTGCTTGTTTATCAAGACTAAAATTCCAAAGTTCTGCTCCTGGATAAGAAAACCCTTGCATCGCCAAAGTTCCTTCGTGTGTTTTCCAAATACGACCTTCTTCTGAAAATTTATTCACGTATCCAATTGTTGAACCTTTATCCACGATATAACTATTTTGACAATTACTTACGCTCGCTACAAGAATTCCTCCAATCACAACAATCTTCTTAAGTAGATTCATATTTAGAATGACTGGATATACTTTTTAAACATGATTATGTTTTATTTTTGCGTCATGGCCTCGACGGGATTCTCACGCGAGAACACGAAGTTTTCTCGCACACTTTCCTTTTTGAATATTCGTTTAAACCTATTTGTTCAAATCCTAAAATGGCCCCGACGGGATTCGAACCCGCGACACCTAGATCTCTTTGCGATATCTCGTGAAGAGATTACGACATAGTCGTGCCTAAAAGTCTAGTGCTCTACCAACTGAGC
>CAYHMF010000069.1:907-3395 GCA_964357655.1 Candidatus Woesearchaeota archaeon
TACGAGGCCGTTTTGTTTTAGCCGAGTACATCCCTGTGGGAAGCTACGAGGCCGTTTTGTTTTAGCCGAGTACATCCCTGTGGGAAGCTACGAGGCCGTAAAATAATTAAATAGAATCAGTTTAAAAAGGCTTTGATAATTCTTCCAACAACCCTTTAAATATCCTTTTAGATGTTGGTTTTAAATAAGTCAAGTGTATTCCTTCTTTTACTAATTTTGCAAACTCCTTAGGATTTTGAATATTCACATTAATTATATTTTCTAATTCATTCATACATCCTTTGTTTTTTGGTTCTCCTTTTTTTCTTGGCTCAAAAGAATATTTGTTCAGCTCTTTTAAAAATTTTTGTCTATAGAGAAGTTTGAATAATTCTTATTTCTTCTTTTCGAACTTCTCTTAGAAATTTTTTTGGATTTTGCTAATTTCTCTATAGAGAAGTTTGAATAATTCCGATTTCTTGTTTTTTCGACGGAATTTTCAACATGCTCTTCATGAGAATTTTGCGATTTTCTGAATTTTGCAAAGTTCTCTATAATCTTCCCTCTGGGATTCACACATACTAATTTTTATAGTGTAATTTACCAATATCCCCAGATTTCTCCCATATTTTTTGGCTCTTCCTTCGTCCATAAAATTAATTTAATTATTCAGTTTATAAGAATTATTGTTTTACTTTATCACAAATATTTTGTTACCTTAGAATTATTAAAGAAATTTTCTAGGGTTCTCTGGACGCCAGATTGCACTTGTAACCAAGCCATATAAATCATCTGTTCCACATCTTTGATGAATATGTTCTAGGGCGTCATAAATTGTTTCTAATGCCGGTGCTTCAGAAGGAGCTGTGTTGTATAAAATTCGTGGGCTTAATCCTTGAATTTCATAACTAGTAGATTTTTGGCTAAGTCTTTCAATTGATTCTACCTCTCTAAACTTAATAAGAAATCTTCCATAAGTAACCTTGCTGTTAGTTAAAAAATCTGCAGTTTTATTTTTCAAAGATTTTAATTTATGAAGTTTTCCTTCTCTTTCGACTTGAATTATTGGGTTTGCCCCCCAAAAACCTCTTTTAAATCTTTTAATATTTTCTTTAGTAATCATTTTATAAAAATTTCTCCAATTTCTCTTCAATTTCTTCAGCAGAAATAGACCCGACAAATCCACCAATCTTTTTTCCGTCTTCGAAGATTATAAAATTTGGAATAGAACTCACACTGAATCTTTTCGCAAGTGCTTGGTTGTCCTCGACATTAACTTTTCCAAAAGACACTCTTCCTTCAAATTTCTCACTCAATTCATCAATAATAGGACCCATCATAACACACGGCATGCACCACTCCGCAAAAAAATCAATTAACACAACACCCCGTTTAATAAACTCATCAAAATTCTTACTTGTTAATTCATGAATGTTGTCTTTTTTTCCCATTAGACTTTAAAAAGTATTTACATTTATAAAATTATCTTTATGGAAATTATTTCTTATCTAAGATTTCCATGAATGAGAGCATTTTCAATCGCATATCTAGAATATCTTTGTTGATACTTCCATCACTCATTGTCGCTTCTTCTAGACATGCAGTAAGCCGACAAGCTCGAGGGGTTGTTTTAGCAAGTTCAACAGCTCTTTCTTGAGTGACACCCTTATCAATTACTCTTTGGCGTTTTTCAAGATCTGGAGTGTACCATTTGTCAAAATCTTCTTTACTTTGGAAAGATCCCCATGTAATTACTCCATCATATCCCCCAGTTTCCTTAGTATACTGAAATACAACGTTGTAGTTTCCCATGTTTTTAATTAATATCTTTCATTTTTAAAGATTTATGTATAAAATTATTTAAGATTGTCAGAAACAGCACTAAGATATTCTTCTACTTTTTCCTTAGATGCAAATCCACCATATCCAATATAGAAATTTTCCAAAGGGCGTTCATTTTTATAAACATTAAAGTTCATAACATTTCCAAAGAATCTTTTTTTTAATGTGACCTTAGTGCAGCTATATTTTTCAACTTCTTTTACAGAGCCTAATTTATAACTTTTTTCAAATTGGTCATTAACTTCTGTTTTCCATCCTAATTTATCTGCTACTTTTGAAAAAGCAGTTATCAATTCTTCAAATTCTACTTTTTTACCAATATCTACTTTTGTCATAAAAATATATAATTTAAAACTTTTTAAAGATTTATGTATAAAATTATTTAATAATTACCACTGTCTTTGGAAAAGACTCCAAATCATATAAACAACAATTATTTCACCAACAAAAAGAATGATGTTGCCTGTTCCAAAAAGATTTGTCATGTCATGCAAACCTAAAAAACTATTAATTATCCCGGGGAAACTTGCAACACTTCCCTTCACAATAAAAGCAAATACCCAAATAATAAGAGGGATAACAAGACTTCCAATCACCTTTGCTTTTCTAAATGCGAAATTCATATTTTATTTAGTTTAATATAGTTTATAAATCTTACTTTTGAGGG
>CAYHMF010000070.1:0-740 GCA_964357655.1 Candidatus Woesearchaeota archaeon
AGAAAATGGGTTTATAAAAATTTATATGATTTGAAAAATGGGCTATCTTTAGAGATTTTCCGATTAATTTTTCTAACAAATTAAATACATCACAACTAAATTTAAAAATATAAAGTTATTGAAATTAATTAAAATGGAACTAAGACATTACAAATTTTACGACGAAGAAAAGAAAAAATATATTTATGGAAGAGTTTTAGGTGAAATAGAAATACTAGAAATTTATGACTCCAAGGGGGAAATTTACAATTTAATTGATGTCCGCCAAGAAGAATTTGCAAAAAATGTTATAGAAAAAAGATTTGAAAAAGAATCTGATTCTGAAACAGATGAACAAAAAAACAAACTTCTTAAAGAAATTCAAAATGAATTTTAACTAAAAATGGAAGATAATTATCATCTTGCTAAAAGTTATTATTATTTTACTGAAGATTTGAAAAAAGATTATTCTGTTGAAAATTTGCATGGAGAAGATTTTATTAGAATCACTTTGAATAGAACTGAATACGAAAAAATAATTTTAGAAAGATTGAATTTAGAAGAATCCCAAATAAATCGAATAGGTCCTTTTTGTGAAAATTAACAAAAAATTCTAATAACAAATTTTAAAAACCACCTCGGACTAAAAATAATTAAGGGCCCGTAGTCCAATGGTATAATACCTCACTTGCACTGAGGAGATCCGTGTTCGATTCACGGCGGGTCCATACATATGTATTCGTTATTCATACATTAACTAA
>CAYHMF010000070.1:840-3394 GCA_964357655.1 Candidatus Woesearchaeota archaeon
TAGAAAAAAACCTTGGTTGTTTTCATGTTCGATTCACGGCGGGTCCATACATATGTATTCGTTATTCATACATTAACTAAGAATGCATATGGTCGTTATATCGGAGTTATAGGTTTAAACGAAAAAGGAAAATAGAAAAAAACCTTGGTTGTTTTCATGTTCGATTCACGGCGGGTCCATACATATGATTGTAAATCATGTTGTGATATCGGACTAAATTCAAAAAAATTTAATATTCGATTTCGTGGTAGAGGGAATTATAGTTTTCTTTTTCTAAAAAAACCCACGTGCGAGATAGTGAGTTCGGCGGGTTCATAAATCCCAATAGTTTTTAAACCAGAATAATTCTCCATTTTTATGAAAGAAACATTTAATATGGATATAGCATATCTCTCTGAAGAACTTTTCAAAAGTGGGAAAAACAATACTCTTTTATATAGAGAACCAGAAAATACTTTAGAAGTTCTTCAAAAGATTTATGAAAAAGCAAATAAGCGAGAAGAATTTTTGTGCACTTTTCACAATGCATCATTAATTAAAAAACCAATGGACTTCTTTGCGCCCATTTTAAAATTAAAATATGGAGAAGAATACGAAGATTCGTTTAAATCTGATTGGTTCAAAGATATAATTAACAGCGAGGATGTTTCTGAAACTTCTCGTCTTGCAGATTTCTGTGGAAAAGATGAAAAATCTGATAATCTTCGACACAAAAAATTGCCACTCATTTTTATAGAAGGAATTGAGGAATTATTTTTTAAGATGGACTATGGACATTTGGATGATGATAAACTAAAGAATTTTTTTAGAAGAGGATATTTAGAACAACCTGGACATAGAATGTTTGGAAATTGTCTCAGGGGTTCATTACCCCAAACAGGTAATGCAATTTTTTTCGGTAGCGTGAGAAATAACAAGGGGATTGAATATGCAACAACACTTGGAAATTATCATTATATGTTTTATTCTGGAAATTTTGGAAATTTTCATATAAAATCAGATCAAGAAATTGAAAAAATGCAAAGAGCCCAAAAATAATTCTCAAAATATTTCTAAAATTTTCATCATAATAATTTTTATAAACTCTTAATAAGTTTTGAAAAAATGACAATCGAATATAAAATAAAATTAATTCGAGCTCATGGTAGAAAAAAACCAGAAGGAGCAACTCATAAAATATTTTTAGAAAGCAACAAGCAACAAAGAAGTCCCTTACTGGATTTCGTCGTCGAAGTTTGGTTATGAAAAAGATAACTATGAAATGTATCAACATCTTATAAAATCATTGGATGAAATGGCGAGGATTGGCGGATATCCCAATAAATTAGAAATTAGTGTAAAATCTGAATAAATTTCCTCGAGAAAGTTTTAAATTTGGTTCCATATTTTAATGAATAAATTAAGTTATTTTAGATCTTTCTATTAATGTCGAGTGTATTAGTGTCTGAGGATTCTAAAATTTATTGTTAACAAAATTAATAACAGATTTTTCTAATGCCGTTGGTTGTTTTAATCCAGTTGCAATATCTGAACTCAAATGTCCAGTCATTGTATAATTAGATAAACTTCCAATTACAATATAAAGCCCGATTACTATTTCTCCAACATCATTAATAGCTTTTCTTATTTTATTTTGTCCTTTGTATTTATATTACATATTTTTTTATGGATTTTATAGTTTATAAATGTTTCGTTTTGTTACTATTTTATAATAACAATTAATTCTGGCCTTTCCTGCTGGTTGCCCACGCCAAAGAATTTTTGTTTTTAAGGTATCTTCGAATTTTATTGGAATTTCAAAACTATTTTGTAAAACATTTTTACATCTCTTATCTAATTATCTCAATATATTGACAATATTTTCCTCGAGAAAGTTTTATAAACCCTTTTTTCGAGAGTATCTTAAGTAAAACATTCAAACTTAAAATCGTAATCCCAAATAAATTCACAATAATTAATCATACTCAATTACGAGATGGTTCAGTAGCTAAGCTATTGGATCGTAATGAGAACACCGACGGTAATGTTGGTTTTATGTTCGATGAAATAAGCAGTGGAAAAATTTTCCCACTTGAAAAGTTATAAACTTTTCAAAACGAATAAGTCAGAACAAAAAATTTCTATACATACTACTAATTTAGATTATTAGACGGATAGCTTGGTTTTGGTAGATGATGAAAGACGTGGCAAGCTGCGATAAGCCTCGGGGAGTTGCATGCAAACATTGATCCGGGGATTTCTGAATTACGCCGAGAGGCGAAAGTACGACGGGAATTGAAACATCTTAGTACCGTCAGGAAAAGAAAATAAATAATGATTCCCCGATTAGCAGAGAGTGAAAAGGGATCCCCGTAAGGGGTGGGCAAACCGAATCTACTTTTGAAAAGAAGTTAGAGATGTGGTGAGTGAATTCCTAAGTTGCTGATTCAAACTTTACTGGAAAGTAAGACCTTAGAGGGTGATAGTCCCGTAGAAGAAAGCAATATGGCGTTGCTCGACAGAGTAGGGCTTCCTGGATTGGAGGTCTGAATATAGGAGGATTAACTCCTAACCC
>CAYHMF010000071.1:0-3271 GCA_964357655.1 Candidatus Woesearchaeota archaeon
GTCCTAACCCACATCTCATCAAAATATTTCGCTATCTGATTGACCCCCTTAAAAATAACTTCCTCATAATCATGCAATTTGTTATGTATCTTGAAATAATTCGGGTGCTTTCCTGACTCAGCAATTATTCCTTCCATTCTTGTCAAACCAACTTGTCTAAGTTTTGTCCTCGACGCGCGCTCTGCAAAATTCGGCAAATCAACAATTACTTTAAGTTTTGTCTTGGTCTTAACACTTACCGGAAGAATTTCTTTTTTTGCTGTCTCTGCAATTTTTCCTTTGTAAACTTTTCCTGAAGAACCGTCGACAGTTACAAACTCTCCTTCTTTCAACTTTGTCGTCGCATCGCGAGTTCCAACAACGCACGGAATTCCCATTTCTCTGGAAACAATCGCGGCATGAGCAGTCATCCCCCCCTCGTCAGTAACTATTGCAGAAGCTTTTTGCATTGACACAACCATGTCTGGATTGGTCATAAGAGTAACCAAAATATCTCCCTCATTTAATTTATTCAAATCAGACAAACTCTTGATAATCTTAATCTTCCCAGAAGCAATTCCTGGCGACGCTGCGAGTCCTGAAACAACAATCTCTCCTTTGAGATCTCCATGCTTTTCAAAAACAGTTCGTTTTTCAATTGTCGTGATGGGGCGAGTCTGAACAATAAATATTCCTTCTCCTTCAATCGCGAATTCAATATCTTGTGGCTTGTGATAATGTTCTTCTAACATTACTGCAAAATCTGCAAGTCGTTTTATTTCATACGAGTTCAAAACCTGGGCATTCGAACGTTCCGGGTTAAGTTTAACAACTATTTGCCCCCCTCCAGAATTTCTTGTTATCGCAATTTTCTTGTCGGAAATTACTTTTTCTACAACTTCCATTTCTCTCGACACTATATATCTGTCTGGAGTAATTTGCCCCGAAACAATTCCCTCCCCCAATCCCCAAACAGCCTCGATAATTATGTTATCGTTTTTGTACGAAGGGTCTTTTGAAAATATAACTCCTGATTTATCCGAGTCCACCATTTTTTGAACAACGACGGCCAAACTTACATTCTCGTGCTTGAATCCTTGTTTGTTTCTGTAATATGTCGCTCTTGCATTAAACAACGACGCTAAACATTTTCTAATGGCTCTCAACAAATCATCTTTTCCTTTAATATTCAAAAAAGAATCCTGCTGACCTGCAAAACTCGCCTCTGCTAAATCCTCTGCTGTCGCACTACTTCGAACAGCGACGAAAGCCGGCTCTGCTGAATTTTTTAGAATGTCGTGCGCCATGCCTCCTTGAGTATCAAATTTATCCGCATTCAAACTATCATAAGATTCTATAATCTCTTCCCCCAAATCACTCGGAAATTTAACCCCGATAATCATTTCACGAATTTCTTTTGTCACACTTTCAAGTTGCTTTGTGTCCTCGTAACTTATAGAATTAAGAAGTTCCATAATTTTTTTCTTTAATCCTGATTTTTCTATGAAATAATCGTAAGCCTGAGCTGTCACGACAAACCCCGGAGGAACCGGAACTCCCAAATTAAAAATCTCTGCCAAATTCGCGCCTTTCCCTCCAGCAATTTTAATAGAATCCTTGCTCAATTCAGAAAACCATTTTACAAAAGCTATATTTGGTTTTTCCTCTTTTTTAACTCCCATATTAAATTTAAATTAAGGAAGTTAATAAAGTTTTTGTTGTCGTTAGTTGAATTAAAAATTTGGTTTTTCCAACAAATCAAATCCAACTTCCAATTAATAAAATTATGAAAATTCCTGCTGTGTTTAAAAGATAAGACAAAACCGAGAAAAATCTTGTCGAAATTGATTGAGACGTCGCCAGTAAAAAAACTCCGATTTCGTCGGGCAAAGGAGACGCAATTATAAACCCGGCTAAGACAGGAACAAAATATTTTTTTAATGAAATTGGAATTTTTTTATTGAGATAAATTATTGCTTTTTCCCTAGATATTTTCTTAATTTCATCTGCAAAAGAATTTCTAACAAATTTAAAGATTATCAAATCTCCAACCAAAGCTCCAAAACCAGCAATTAAACCTGCGAAAAGAATGTTTTGTTCATTCGATAAAATCAGCAATATCGCTGTGGCAGGAGCTCCTGTAAAACCATAAGCAAAAAATATTCCTGTAATGAATGTTCCAAAATATCCTAAACTTAACAAAAGATTGTGGAATGGCGAGAAATCTCTTCCCAAAAAAATAAAATACGCGACTACAAAAGTGAATATCAAAAAAAGCAGTTTTGGATATTTTATTTTAGGCAAAATTTTCTTCATATATCTAAGAGTCAAATCTGTTATATAAATTTGATTGTTATGGTATAAAATCCCAAATTTAAAATCCTAATTTACTGCTCACATTCATTCGCAGATTAATTGATTATTAATAATTCACGACGAGCAAAGCGAGGAGTGTGAATTTTACTTGAAAAAATATAATCTCTGCTAAATAAAAACTTATATACTCTCATGAAAATATTCTTTCATGGAAAACCTACGAGTTCCTTCAGACGACGTGATTGACATTTTAAGTGGAATTTTTTATTTTTTTCCAAAAGATAAAGACAGATTTGAATATATTCATGATCGAGAATTCAGAGATTTTCTCCTAAGAAAAAAAGAAAAATACCCTGCACTTTTGCATGAATTAGATATACAAGATTATTCAAAATATGCTCGAACTCCAAGAGATGCTTTGGAAATAGCAATACATAGAATGATTTTTTGGAAAGGACATCTTGAAGCAGGAAATAATTGGAATCCTTATATTATTACTCCTGAATGCATAAAATATTTTGATAAAGAAGGGAGGCAATCTATAGAAAAGAAAGGATTGTTGCACCAAGTTAAAGAACTATCAAAAGATTTTCAAGAAGAATTTTTAAATAAGAAATAATTTCATCCGCTAATTGCTTCAACAGGGCAAGATTCAATTGCTTCTTTCACGCAAGGAATTTTTTTCTGCGCCTTAACTTTGGCTTTCATAGTGTTGTCGTCCATTTCGAAAACTTCCTCGCAAATAGAACTGCATAATCCACACCCTATGCATTTTTCTTTGTTTACTTTAATTGCCATTTTAATATTTGTTAAAGTATGTTTAATAATTTTTCCTTTCTTTTAATTGATATAATAAATCCCTTCTGATATTTTGTGCAGTTACTTCAAGTCCCGCCCCAGGAGCTTCTACGGAATAAGGAGTTTCCAAAGGATAGGTATTTGAAACAATGATTATTTTATTTAAGTTGCCTTCAAG
>CAYHMF010000072.1:0-2970 GCA_964357655.1 Candidatus Woesearchaeota archaeon
AATCTAAGGCAACAATTTTACCTTAAGTGGTGCACTTCGTTTTAGAACCTATCAAAGACCAAAACAATTTAGATCTAAACTCACATGAGTACAAAAACCGCTTACTTTTAGGTTTAAGAATGGCAGATGCATTGGATAGATATCGTCAACCAAAAGAAAAGTGGTGGCCAAACCCTGAATATTTTCCAGTAAAAATATCTCCCAATTTTCTCACCTTTGTTAAATCATTTACATACAAAACAGAAGTTGAAACATTAAATAAATCTTTTGAGGATTCAATTGAAATAATTCTGAGAAATGCAATTGATGCAGGAATTCTAATTGATGAGCGTAGGTATTGGATTGATAGAGATTTTAATTTTAATTGGGATTTTAAAATTGACAACTTGCAATTAGATCAAGCACTTGAAGTTGGCCAACAAGAGAAATATTGGAAAGTTTATCTAAGTTCTAACACTCCGATGGGAGATCTACTTATAAAAAATAGTCTATTTGAAACAATTGAAAAACAAAAAGGACTTGATGTCCTACATCTAACACCCAACCTAGAGGAAATAATAGAAAGCGGAACATTATTTACTAGTGGTGGTGGTTTGGGTGGATGCGTCTATGGAGTGCCTCTTAGAGATAGTCACAAGATTCATAATTTAGGAAATTTTATACACAAAACTGAACTTCCAATGTTTCTTAAGGCACAAAATAAGGAATTAAATCTGGGAGCGCTAGTAATTCACATTCATCAAAATAATTTTCATAACCAGAAAACAGTTTTGAAAACCAATTATTTGGATTGGGGAAATCATCACCTTGATGCCTTTATGAAAATTGGCAAAGATTTTTTAAATGAAACAGTCAAACTAGAGATTGTTAATGGTATTAAAAAGTATGTATTTCCTTTTCAAAATTTAAACTTTCTTAAAAAAGTAAATAGAAAGAAATTCTTGTTGTTATTTAACGATGCAATTTCAAATTTTCCAGCATTGAAAGTTCCCTACTTCGAAACAGTATTAGAATTTCTCTTTCTTTATCAGAATTCAAATAAAGCATTAGAGTATAAAGAAAAAGGCGAGCTCTATAATTCGGACGTAAAGGAACTCTTTTTTAACTTAAATCCAGAACTAAAAGAAAGGTTTTCATTAAACAACTTTGATGTGAGGTTAGAAGAAATAGCCAGTGCTGTAGAAGAAGGGAAGTTTATTAATGAAATATCAAAAGACAGGTTTATCAATTTTATAAAATGGAGATTTTCTCACAACTTGAGGTTTCACATTATGCAAGGCAAGATACTACCTTCAGGCCTTCTGACTTACGACAAACTACAAAAAAAATCACCCGCTCTTTTAGGTTATATTCTATTTCGCAAATTTCGTGGAGAATTAAACTTGGAAAAAGAATTATCAAAGATACTTTTTAAACAATGGCAAAAGAACGGAGTTGGGATTTTGACTTATTCCAATCTTCCAAAGGGTGAAATCGGAGTTTTGCCATTTGTGAGTGACACAAAGTTTTATAAAGCAAAAATCAAAGGTGAGACGGTGTTTTTAGGTGAAGAAGTAAAAATTAGGATAGTGGAGAAATTAATTAGCGATTCAAAGACGATAATGCGTAAAATGCATTGATTTAATGTTAGACAAGAGATATTATACAAATATATGGATGAACTACCAATAAAACTTGAAGGAATATTATTTTCAAAGGTTGATGGAAAATATGAGTTTTTAATATTGAAAAGAACTCCAGAAGATGGAGATTTCTGGCAACCATTAACTGGAACCCTTAAAAATGGAGAAAAATTAGAGGATTGTTTATTGCGTGAGCTTCAAGAGGAAACTGGAATTCAGAGGCCAATAAATGTTACAGATGAAGTGTGGAGGTTTGATTGGAGAAAAGGGGAAAACGCAATAATAGAATTTGTTTTTGGGGTAGAGGTTGATAGAAATTCTGAAATTACATTAAGTAAGGATGAGCACTCAGAATATAAATGGTGCAACTTTGAAGATGCAATAGAAATGCTTGGACGCGATAACAACAAGAAAGCATTTCAAGAATTTAAGAGGAAATTTTTGACAAATGAAGAAAAGTGAACTTTCAGAAATTGAAAGTAAACTAGACAATTTACTTCAAGATAAAAATTCAACACACGGATTGCAGAGAGCGGTTAGAAACCTTAATAAAGAATTACAAATATACAAGAATCACTTAGATGGATCTGAAAATTTAGATTTTAAAATAAAGGGAAAAGTGCAAATAGGTGGTGGCAGACACCCGAAGAAAGGATATTTAAATATTGATATCTTTCCTCCAGCTGACGTCATTTACGATATAAGAGAAGGAATTCCATTGAAAAATGATAGCGTTTCGTTCATTTTCAATGAACATTTTTTGGAGCATTTGGATTACCCAATTTCTGTCAAAAAAGTAATTAAAGAATGCTTGAGGGTTTTGAAACCAGGCGGAAAGTTGGTCATTGGAGTTCCTGATGGTGGAAATGCAATTCAAAAATATGTTAAGCAAGATAAAAAGTTTTTTAAGAAAATGCTTGAGACTTGGTATAAAGGCAGAAAAAATCTCAAAGATTTTAATACATATATTGATTTAGTTAATTATATTTTTAGGGATCAGGACGATGATGATACTTTTACACCACATCTTTGGGCTTATGATTTAGAGAAATTGCAATCTCTAATGTTTGAGGCCGGTTTTTCCAAAGCAAAAAAATGGAAGTTTGATCCAACTATAGCTCGTGAGAAGAGGGAATGGGCAAGTGTTTATGTTGAAGGAGTTAAATAAAATCAAAGACATTCGCTTCGCCTTTATGATTTCTGCCAGCTATAAGTCTGATTTGTTTAGGCCTGTCTACCAACCTCCGTTATTTTCATTTTCTTACACATTTCAGACAAATAGGTAGGTAGTTTGAGTTGAATCCTTACACTGAAAATGATACTCTATACTTAGATTGTATCTAAATAA
>CAYHMF010000073.1:0-2940 GCA_964357655.1 Candidatus Woesearchaeota archaeon
TTAATTTCGGTGTTGAGACAGATGTTTCTTCCCCAACAATTGTAAGAATTTTCCACGAAGGAACCAACTTGAGAATAATCACCGACGAGGAAGCAAAATGCGTTTACGATACAGTTGATTGTAATTATGACTTTGACGAGGGAATTGTGATGACTGATACTGACAATATTTACCACTATGCTGATTGGGATTCTTCGCACGAGTTCTACATAAAATGTGAAGACCAATATGGAAGAGGACCTGAATCAGGAGATTGCAGTATTGTTATAAAACCTTCAGAAATTGATTGAGTAAAATAGATTTTTCTAAACTTGGATTAGAATTAGTAATTTTCTCTTCGATAAAATTGGATTGAAAATCAGAAAAATATTAAATGTATTGTTAGAGAGGTCGCATAATTAACAATTCACGGCGAGCGAATGCGAGGGGGCAAAAATAAAAATATCGATTTAGTTTTTAACACACCTCCAAAAAGTCAAAATATATAAACTTCAAAGACTTATATATTTTACAAAAAAGGTGTAAAATGTTGAAAAAATACGAAGACATGATGGTTGCTAGTGCGTTTGCAGAAGCTGGGGAATATGAAACAGCAAGAGGGATTCTAAAAGAAGTGCAACATCAAAAAAGAACTCGTCTAAATTTATTTGAGAAGATGATGGCAATTGTGAATTTTGTGGAGAATAGAAGAGTAGCTATAACTTTTGCAGAAGCTGGGGAATATGAAACAGCGAGAGAGATTATGAGGAAAGAACAAAGACCTCAAATAAGAAATTACATAAGACCTCAAATAAGATTGCGAGCATAGCAGTTTTAATTAGTTTAGAAAGACAATTCTGTGCAAGTGAAACTTTGCAAAATTTCTCGTCGCAAAACTTATAAACTTGTTTTTTCTTTTTATAATATGAAAAGAGGAACTCGTGCTTACTTAGAATTATCTTTTGGAATGATTTTCTCGATAATATTAATAATTGTTTTTTTGGCGTTTACTGGTTATGTCCTTACAAAATTAGTTGGCGGGGGAGATAAGGCCCAAATTGCGAAATTCACAAATGATTTGCGAAACGATATCACGCGGGCGTGGGTTAGTTCATATGTTTCGGAAACAAACGAATACAATCTTCCGAAAAAAATAGAACATGTTTGTTTTATTGATTTTTCTTCCGACGGAGGGGGCAAAGGAAGCCCAGACAATACAGAATTGTATGACGAATTAAACATGGAATATTTTGGAGAGGGAGAGATGGTTCTTTATCCTGCTGATTCTGGGGAAGGGCTTGATTCAAACACCCTCGAGCATGTCAATCTAACAAAAATAACTAAAAGCGAAAATCCTTATTGTATTGAAAATAAAAAAGGAAAAATTAGCATTACTATTAAAAAAGGTTACAGAGAAAATCTAATTACTCTGACGAGATAATGAAAAAAAAAGGTTTTTTGGAAATCTCTTTCGGGTGGCTTTTTGCAATTATCGCCGGAGTGTTCATTATATTTCTTGCTATTTATTTCACTACAAAAATATCTGATACCAGCAAATATGAAATAGATACAAAAACTGCGAAAAGTTTGGATGTTTTATTGAACCCACTTGAAATAAGTTTTGAGTCAGTTAAATCAACTCCAATAAACACTCTTGCAGAAACAAGAATTTATAATCTCTGTGAAAATTCTGTTGGTTTTTTTGGTAGGCAGGGAATTCAAATTTCTCAAAAAACATTCGACGAATGGTCTGAACCAGGAGGAGAGGTTTCTTCCAAGAACAAATATATTTTTTCAGAAGAATTTATTGAAGGGGAAAAATTTTATGTTTTTTCTAAACCATTTGAGTTTCCATTCAAGGTTGCTGATTTAATTTGCATGACCTCTTCAAAAGATGTCTATTGTTTTGGGAATAATGCCCCCGACGATATTTTAGAAGACCTCAAGGGAATCAGTCAGGAAAATCTTTTGTTTGAAAACTGCTCTGGCTCAGATAAATATATTCAAGTGTGTTTTTCTGGAGGGACAAATTGTGATATTGAAGTCAATAGAGGAGCGAGATATGTGAAAAAAAATGGGGAAAATTTATATTTTTACGAAGATGCTTTGATGTATGCAGCGATATTTTCCGACGCGGAAGTTTATGAATGTCAGTTAATTCGCCTTATGAAAAGAACCTCTGCTCTTTCATTGTTGTATAAGGATAAAGCGATTATCGCTTCGAGAACCGGATGTAATTACAATGTTAATGATAATTTGCTTAGTTTAAGTAATGGGGCAAATGACGTAGAAGATTCGTCTAATCTTCGTCCAATTATTTCTGATGTTGAAACTATTAAAAATAAAAATAATGCTAATCAAAAATGCAAACTATGGTAAAAAATAAGGGGCAACTGAAAATTCAACAGATGACATTCATGCTACTTGCAGTCACGTTGTTTTTCATACTCATTGGAATGCTTGTTCTTGTTTATCAATTTTCCGGAATGAAGGAATCGGCCACGCGTCTTCAAGAAGAGAACGCAATGCGTCTTGTTTCAAAAATAGCAAACTCCCCTGAATTCTCGTGCGGGAAAAGTTTTGGGACCCAAAAAATAAAATGCATGGATTTTGACAAAATTATGGCTTTGAAAATTAATATTGATAAATACCAAAATTTTTGGGGAGTGAAAAACTTAGAAATAAGAAAAATCTACCCGAATTCAAGCAGAGAAATTGAATGCGATTCTGGAACTTACCCCAACTGCAATCTTATTAGACTTCAAGGAAATTTCTCTGGATATGGGGAATCGAATTTCGTTTCATTATGCAGAAAAGATTTTTTTGAAGGAAATATTGAAGATAAATGTGAACTTGCTGAAATTATAGTAAGCTATGAATCAAAATGATTAAAAAATCAACTCCCGCCTGCACTCGTAGTGAAAATAATTATCTGAAACATTTTGCCTCGTGCAAACGCTC
>CAYHMF010000074.1:0-2850 GCA_964357655.1 Candidatus Woesearchaeota archaeon
TGACTATTTGAGGTGAACCTACTTTTTAGAATTATTTTTTAGACACGCTCCTTTTTTTTAGTTTAGAGAAGTTTGAATAATTCCTATTTCTTGCTTTTTCGAACTTCTCTTAGAAATTTTTTTGGATTTTGCTAATTTCTCTATAGAAAAGTTTGAATAATTCCTATTTCTTGCTTTTTCGAAGAAATTTTTAAAGTACTCTGCATGAGAATTTTGTGATTCTTTGAATTTTGCAAAGTTCTCTTTACAAAATCTTTAAAAGTCTGTTTCCGTTTCTAAATTTATGAAATTTGGGGAAGTTAATTTGGAATGGCTGGGACATGCGGGTTTTTTGATTACTTCTGGTGGCGTATCTTCTGAAGGAGAGAAAAATTCGAGGATAATTTATATAGATCCCTACAACATTCGGGAAGATTCCAAGAAAGCCGATGTTATTTTATTGACGCACAGCCACTATGACCATTGTAGTATTGAAGATATGAACAAAATTATCAAAGATGGAACGAGAATAGTTATGACTGCCGATTGCCAGAGCAATATTGCAAGGTTTGATGTTCCGATTAAAATGGAAGTTATTGGACCTGGGCAAGAAATTAATCTTTTGGGCATGAAAATTTCGGCAGTGCCCTCTTACAACGTCGACAAACATTTTCATTCCAAGGAAGAACATTGGGTCGGATATTTGATAAAGATAGGGAAGGTTTTGATTTATCACGCGGGAGATAGCGATAAGATTCCTGAAATGCATAAGCTTACAGGACACAAAAAGCGAGGAGTTGATTTCGTGGCATTGCTTCCTATTGGGGGGAGATTTACCATGAGCGCAGAAGAGGCAGCAGAAGCAGCCAAAATAATCAAACCGACAATTGCAATTCCAATGCATTACGGAAGTATTGTAGGAAGCCAAGAAGATGCCGAAGAGTTTGCAGAGTTATGCAAGGAGTATGGGATTGAAACGAAAATCCTGGAGAAGAGTTAAATGGCGTGGAATGATTTTTTAATAGGCAAGGAAGAGGATTTTTATGAGTTTGTTGAAAAAATAAAACCCGACGACAAAATAGGGATAATTACTCATACAGATTTAGATGGAATTGCGTCGGTGGTTTTTTTGGAAAAAATTTTGGAGTCAAAATCAATTAAAGTAAAGAGGATAAAATTTTTAGATTTCAAAAAAGACATGTTCGACGAGTCTTGCAATTTTTTTAAATCCGAGGGAATAAATAAAATATTTTTTACTGATATGAATGCCGACAACAGCGATTTTGAAGGTTTTGAAAAACTTAGGAAGAATTTTAAAATTTTTTTGATTGATCACCATCCCGCGAATCTTAATTTAAAATGGAATAAGAATGTTTTAAAATCCAAATCAACAGATTGTTCTGCATGGGTGCTTTATAATCTTGCCAAAAAATATTTAGATGTTTCTGAATTTGATGAATTAGTTTGTGCAACAATGATTTCTGAATGGTCATTCAATGATTCCGAAAACATGAAATTTTTGGAGGAGAAATATCCCAAGATTGGTAAAAATATCGACGGTTCTGAATCTAAAAAATTATCAGACAAAATAGGTGCGTCTATAATTTATTTTAAAGATATGAGAAAAGTTTATTCCTTGATTAAGAAAAAGTCCTTCGGTGAAATGGATGAAGCATATGAAAAAATTGAACATGAAATTCAAAAAAGTATTAAAAAGTATAATAATGAAGCAAAGTTTTATCCAGAAAAGAATTTGCATTTTGCGTATTTTAATTCTAAATATAATTTTTCATCATTTCTTATGACTATAATTTCTAAGCAGGATTATAATAAAACGTACATTCTTTCGTCGGACAGAGACAATAGAATTTTGAAAATTAATTCTAGGAATCAAAGTGGAAATGTTGACTTGGATTTATTAATGAAAAAGGGAATTGAAGGATTGAAAAATGCGACTGCTGGCGGGCATAGGAAAGCAGCAGGAGCAACAATTATGAAAGAAGATTTAAATAAATTTATAGAGAATATTTTAAAATGATTGATTTATTCACGAGGAGGAAAAAAGCCATTCTCTCAAAATTAGATAGATCTTCAAAAGGTAAGTGGGATAAAAAAATTTCCAAGTTATGCGAAAAGATAAATTCTCTCGAGAATTATTACACGACGTCGTCGTGTTCTGGAAGAATTATTATTATGATAGATCAGGAAAAAAAGGGAGAAGGGTTGTTTATCAAAATTCATCATGACGCGATAACTTTAAGACAATTAAAAAGTGAATTGGATAATGTAACTGCTCACTCTTGTTCGCAGATTAATAGGACGCAATTAATACAAAAAAATGAGGAGATAATGAGCTCTAAAAATGTACATTTAATAACCTCTAGAAAATCTCGAGCGAGTGATAATGAGCGAGGCAATTTAATAAAATTTAAACAAGAGCCATGCATTATTCACATTGCTTGCAAGAATTTTGAAGACGCAAAAAGAATGTTGGATTATGCTCAATTATCTGGCTGGAAAAGAGCAGGAATAATTGCTTCTGGAAATAGATTTGTCGTCGAGATGAGTGGAACAGAAAAATTGGAATTTCCGATTATAGATAAAGGAAGAATTTTGGTAAATGATGATTTTTTGAGATTGATTATTAAAAAGACAAACGACAATTTGAAAAAGAGTTGGGAAAGGATTGAGAAATTGAAGGGGTTAATTTGATTTTTTAGCAATTAATAATTCACGACGAGCGAGTGCGAGGGATGTAAATTTTATCTAAAAGAAAATATTTATCCGCCCTACAGAGCGTGTCTAATAATTAGCTTGATGCTAATTATTTGATCATTACATCTTATCAACAATTTGATTTGGTAACTTATT
>CAYHMF010000075.1:0-2608 GCA_964357655.1 Candidatus Woesearchaeota archaeon
AAACAAAAAGAAGAAGTTGTAGTGAGTTTGCTTGGAGCAGTTGTTCCATTGCCAGTCACAGTTAAATTAGATAATGTCAAAGTCGTAAGACGTGACGAGGAAGGAGAATAAAATGATGAATAAAATTATTAATAAATATAGATTATACAAATTAGATAAATTAGATAGTGAAATTAAAAGAACAGAAAATTATAAAATCTGTGCGATTAATGAAAAAAGAGAGATTATCTCTTTCGTCAATATAGGAAGAGGAGACAAGGAAAGATACGAAAATTTAACTAAGTCAATAGATAATATAGACAAACTTTATTCCAAAAGAAATAAATTATTACACAAACTTCAAAATGCAAATTAAATTAATTGTCGATGGAGGAAGCATGCAACCAGGACCTGCACTTAGTCAGAAGCTTGGACCAGCCGGAATAAATATTCAGCAAGTAATAACAAAAGTCAATGAAGCGACAAAAAATTTCAAAGGGATGAAACTTCCAATTGAACTTGATGTTGATGTTCATACAAAAGAAATTAAGATAAAGATTTTTTCTCCTCCAGTTTCAGAGTTAATCAAAAAAGAACTAAAAATTGAAAAAGGTTCAGGACTTCAGAAAAAAGTTTACGCTGGAAATGCTTCTATTGAACAAATAATTAATGTAGCAAAAACAAAATCTCCGAACTTGCTTTGCAAGAATTTGAAATCTGCTGTAAAAAGCGTCGTCGGAAGTTGCGTGAGTTTGGGAATTCTTGTAGAAAACCAGCTTGCAGTTAAAATTGAGCGAGAAATTGACGAGGGAAAATACGACAAAGAAATTAACGAAGAGAAAACAGAAACTTCCGAAGAGAAAAGAGTAGCTCTTGACAAATATTTCTTGGAAGTTAAATCAGAACAAGAGAGAATAATCAAACAAGAACAGGCAGCAAAGGAAGCTGAAGTAGCCGCGGCAACTGCACCACCAACAGAAGTAGCAAAACCAGGAGCAGTAGCAACTCCGGTAAAAGAAGAGCCAAAGAAAGAACTGAAGAAAAAATAGTTTTATAAATCAATTCTACTCTTAATTTCTACGGGGATATGGGGTAACCTGGTAGCCTTTCAGGTTTGGGACTTGACGATCGCGGTTCAAATCCGCGTATCCCCATTCGCAATAGAACAATTTAAAAAGCAATTTTTTAATATAATTATATTAAAATGCCATCAAAAACAAAAAAAGCAAAAGCGGCAGGAAGATTTGGAGCAAGATATGGGAAAAGGGTTCGAGCATGGCTTTCCAAAGTCGAGACTAAACAAAGAGTAAAACAAAAATGTCCGTTTTGCGAAAAATTAGGAGCGAAAAGATTATCAAAAGGAATTTGGCAATGCACAAGAAAAACGTGCAACAAAAAATTCGCGTCAAACACATATCACTTAAATGAATAAATTTATAAAAAATGGTAGAATACAAATGTTTCAAATGCGGGAAAAAAACTCAAGAAGCGAGTCTTAAAAAAAGATTTGTTTGCTCTGGTTGTGGGAGTAAGATTTTTTACAAGCCAAGAACTAAAGTTAAAATAATTAAGGCTATTTAAATGAGACAAACAGACAAATCAATTCAAGAATTACAAATGCTTGAACAAAATCTTCAAAATAGTCTTCTTCAAAAACAATCATTTCAGATGGAATTAAATGAATCTCATGCCGCTTTAAATGAAATTGAAAACGCCGACGACGAAATTTATAAAATCATCGGGCAACTGATGATAAAATCAGACAAGAAAAAAATAAAGGAGGAATTGGAGAACAAAAAAAAGATACTCGAGTTAAGATTAAAATCAATTGACAAGCAAGAAATTTCTATAACTGAAAAACTTGAAAAACTTAGAGAAGAAATTATGAGAGCAGTTAAGAAATAGAAAATATACAAAGCATCCCCGAAATCTTTATAAATCCTCCCAAGTTAATTTTATCATGGTATTCAATAAATTAAAAGAAGTTTTTTCAGGAAGTTCTGGAGGAGATTCAGAAAACGAGTATCTTGAAATTGATTTAGGACAAGGAGAAAAAGAAGAAAACAAAGTCGTTGTAAAACTTTTCGTGTTAAGGCATTACGACGATGTTAACGAAATCTTAAATGCCTTGCGAGAGGGTTACACAATCGCAATAATTGATATAAAAATATTAAGACAAAAAGATTCAGTCGAACTTAAGAGAGCAATTTCTAAAATCAAAAAAACAACTGATGCTCTTGAAGGAAGCATTGCAGGATTTGGAGAAAACATGATAATTGTAACCCCAGCTTTCGCAAAAATTCACAAGGAAGCTGAAAAAGTTCTGAAAGAAAAAAATAAGTTTGAATGATTTTTAATTATGTAAGATATGGTAAATTTAAAGGAATTTTTTTAAGCAAAATTTACACTCTTCGCAATTCCTCGTCGTGAATATACTGCCTCTTAAATAACACCTTTAATATTTTTCAGATGTTTCAATTTATTTCAAAACTTCATGATTTTTTTAATAAAAATCAATCCAATTTTGTCGAAGAGAAAATTGCTAATTTTCATCCAAGAGGTAAATAAATTTATTTCGTCGTCAAACAATATCAATTCACAAAACCTTTAAAACTTCCAAACTTCTATC
>CAYHMF010000076.1:0-2423 GCA_964357655.1 Candidatus Woesearchaeota archaeon
TCTTGACATAAATACAATTAAAAGAGATTCTGACTTAAAAGCAAAATATTTTTGGGCAGAGCATATAGGAAAATATTGTGATTATTATGGAGTTCACTTCCATCCTTGTTGTATAGGTGAAAGGGATATTTTAAATGTTAAAACATTGCCAACCATAAAAAAAGTTTTGAGCGAAAAGGATTCTTTCAAAAATAAGATAATTATTATTTAATTTAATCAAAATTTATTATCCTTTTTTAAAGGCTTTGCACATTTCTACAAAATCCCTTCCCATAATAGAATCTGCACTTAATTCACCGCCTTTTGGACTATAGCGTGTTAAATCTTCCCTTATTGTTTGTGGGGGGAGCATCTTGAATTGATTTACCTTACACCTTGTGTCATCATGGTTAATGTAATAAATAGTTGTCCTGACATGATTCCCACATAAATGACAAAGTTGCCCGTGCCCATGTATTGGATGAGCTAATGTTTCTTTAAGTATCATTTTATTTTCTCCATCTTAATTAATCCATCCCCATCATTCCAGAATTCATTCCCATTCTTGAATCATTATTTCTCCCCCCTCTTCCAGAGGATGCAATAACGTCGTCAATTCTCAAAATCATAATCGCAACTTCACTCGCAGAATTTATTGCCTGGCTCTTAATTTTGTAAGGCTCGATAATTTGTGCTTCTAAAACATTTTCAACTTTGTTAGTAAATAAATTCAGCCCTGCATTTTTATCTCCTGCGTCGTGCCGTGATTTTAATTCTGTTAAAACATCAATTGGGTCAAGCCCTGCATTTTCCGCAAGAGTAATTGGAATAAATTCAAGTGCGCTCGCAAATTCTTCGACGGCCAATTGCTCCCTTCCACTTAATCCCTGCGAAAATTCCCTAAGCCTTTTTGCAAGTTCGATTTCTATCGCCCCACCGCCAGGAACAACCAAACCAGTTTTCAAGGACGAAACAACATCTCCCAATCCATCTTTCAAAGCTCTCTCAATCTCGTCGATAACATGGTCAGTCCCGCCATGAATTAAAATAGTAAGTGCCTTTGGATTTCTGCATCCTCGAATATAAGTTAGAGTGTCGTCGCTGTGTTTAACTTCTTCAACAATGTCCGCGTGCCCCAAATCACTTTTGCTTAATTCGTTTAGGTTGCTTACAATTTTTCCGCTCGTCGCCTTCGCCAATTTTTCCATATCGCTTTTCGCAACTCTTCTGCAAGCATAAACATTTTTCTTAGACAAAAGATATTGTGCAAAATCGTCAATTCCTTTTTGGCAAAAAATAACATTTGCTCCAGAACTATTAACTTTTTCTACCATATTCTTTATGGCGTCTTCTTCTTGATTCAAAAATCCCTGAAGTTGTTCAGGTGTTGAAATAGAAATCTTCGTATCAATCTCTGGATTTTTTAACTCCAACGGAAAATCAATCAACGCGATTTTCGCGCCGTGCACAATTTTCGGCATGCTCATAGAAACTTTTTCCTTATCAAGAACAATTCCTGAAATTAATTCAGTGTCGTCAATTCCTTCACCTTTTGATTTTTCAATTTTAATATCATTCAAATCAATTCTTCCATTTTCTTGAACCTGTTTAACTGCTCGCACAATGATGTCAGCAAATTTTCCTCTAGAATCTTCTGCCCCTTTTCCTGTCATCGCAGTCATTGCAACCTGTCGCAAAATATCGTCGTCGTCGGGGGTTATTCTCAAAGAAATATCCTTCAAAATTTCCTGTGCTTTTTCCGCAGCAAGCCTGTAACCTTTTGTGATGACAGTCGGATGAATTTTTTTGTCAAGAAGTTTCTCGGCATTCTCCAAAAGTTTTCCAGCAATCATGACTGCAGTCGTTGTTCCGTCGCCAACTTCTGATTCCTGCGTCTTCGCAATCTCAACCATCATTTTCGCGGCAGGATGCTCAATTTGCATTTCTTCCAAAATCGTAACTCCATCATTTGTAACAATTATATCATTCGTCGGAGAAACAAGCATTTTATCCATCCCCTTAGGACCTAAAGTCGTCTTCACTATTTCAGCAACCATCTTCGCCGCAAGAATATTATTTCTCTGAGCGTCTTTTCCCATAATTCTCTGAATGTCCTCTGGCATTATAATCATTTGTTTATCTGTCATTTTAATATTTCTGCTCCTTATTTTTTTTAAAAATTAAATAATTTGATTTTTCTAATTGTTCCACGAAATAAAGATACATTGTTTTTGTGCTTTCGTCGTCATAAGGGCTTAAAGCTTGATTCAAACAAATTTTCCCCCCACGTTCATTTAATTCTTGTAAGATTGTTGTCATGCTATTTGTAAGATTTATTTCTGTCATATATATTCTCAAAAATTCCATTATTTAAGTATTATGGTAATAGGGAGCGTGTCTAATAATTAGCATCGAGCTAATTATTTGATCATTACATCTTATCA
>CAYHMF010000077.1:0-2247 GCA_964357655.1 Candidatus Woesearchaeota archaeon
GATTTTACCAAATTAAAATAGGGGGTGACATATGTCTGGTGTGAGCACACTAATTCTTCTATAACGAATTTATCGGCTACCCAAAATTTTACGCAAACATTTATTCCTGGAAGTTATATTTGGAAAATTAATTGCACTGATTCGTCGAATAATTTTGGAAATTCCAGTCAAAGAAGTTTTAGTGTAACTGCTCCTATTGTTCAATCGACAAGCCCTTCTGGTGGGGGTGGAGGGGGTGGGGGAAGTTCGACACAAACTTATACTGCAACACAAGAACAATCATCCAAGGGTTACACAAAAGAATTGAAAAAAAATGAAAAAATAAAATTTACTTTTTTTGACGAAAAAACCTACCAACACACATTGACATTAAATTATGTAGGAAATAATTTTGTTAATATTACAATCCAAAGTGAACCAATAAAAATAATCTTGGGAGTTGGCCAAAGTATCAAATTGAATTTAACTTCCTCGGATTATTATGACTTCCATGTTAAATTGGAAAATATTGTGAATAGCAAAGCTAAACTAACAATTCAAACAATTCATGAAGAAATTCCAAAACCAAGTCCAATTACTGGAAAAATTGTTGAAGAACCAGAAATAAATAACACTCAGAAAGAAGACGAAAAAGACGACGAGATTCATAAAAAAATAGGTTTGCTTGATTTTGAAATTAAAAAATTGCAATTAATTGTGGGCATGCTTATAATAACGTTTATAATTGTTGTTTCAGTGTTAATAAGAAGGAAAAGAAAGAAAAAATGAAAGCTCTAAAACCATCTATGCGTGAGAAGAAAAGATATCTTCTTGTTCATGGAAAAAATCTCAAGGAAAACATCCCCGAAGCTATTCTTGAATTTATTGGAGTTTTGGGAATGTCGAAAACCGCACTTCAATTCATCAAAACTGGAAAAGATTCAGCAATTATTTCTGTAAATCGCGGAGCAGTTGACCATGTCAGAGCGTCTCTCGCTGTGTGGCCTGAAAAAATGTGCGTGAAAAAAGTTAGCGGGACACTGAAAGGATTGAGAAAATGACAAGTATATTCAAGTGAAATAATTCTTTTAAATCAAAATTCCCCCTAAAGATTATGGATATTGAAAAATGGTGGACTGAAAAAATGTGTAATAATTTGAGTAAGAGAACCATTACAAAAGAAAACGGAGAAATGAAATATCTTCTGGCTAATTTTTCCGGAACTGAACAAAAAATAGATATTGAAAAAAATACATATACTATTGGAGATTTTTATCGAATAAAGGACAATTTAAAATCCGACCCAAACAATCTGGAACAATTAGAAAAAGCAGTTAAAGAACAATTTGATATGCCTCAATGGGCGTCTAAAAGATTGGGTCTTTCATTAAGTGATTGTAATCTTACTTTCATGCCTCAGACTAAAACATGCAATCTTTATTGCCCATGGTGCTTTGTCGATGATAAAAATAAAAACGGGAAAAAAGAAAATGGAGAATTTTTTTCAACAAAAGAAATTATTGACGCATTAGAAGATTCTAGAAAAACCCAAACAATTCATGTAATAAGGCGTTCTGGTGGAGAACCACTTCTTGCTCCTTGGCAATGGTTAGATAATTTATATGACTTGGCTAAAAGAGGATTGGATAAGGAAATTTATTTCCAGGGCGAAACAAATTTGACGACGGGGCATTTCATAGATTATTTACAAAAACAAGAACAATTAGATAAAAAATTTTTTGAGAAAGTTGCAGAGTATAACAACTTTGGGGTGCTATGTTCATTCAAGGGAACAGATATGGAAAGTAATTTGAAATCTATTGGCTTTTCCAGAAAAGACGGAACTCCAAATAAAAAATTTGCATTTCTAGAAGAAGAAAGATGGTATACTTTTAGAAAAATGGTTAACGCTGGAATTGATGTTTACCCTTTTGTTTATGACCCTAATCCAAATACTCTTATCCCATTTCTCGAAAGAGGGAGAAAAGAATTTGGGGCAGAATTTATAAGTAAAACATGGATTTTTCCTTTAAAATTATATGGTCCAGAAAAGACAAGATTACAAAAAAAAGGAATTGATAAAGATATTTTCCAAAAACAACTTGACGAAAATTTTGAAATTGCAAATGAAATGATGTATGATTTAGTTCCAAAAGTAACTGGACATGAATATAAGGCAATTCCTCGTACAGAAATTAAAATAAAACCTGGAAAGGAGCGTGTCTAATAATTAGCATCGAGCTAATTATTTGATCATTACATCTTATC
>CAYHMF010000078.1:0-2195 GCA_964357655.1 Candidatus Woesearchaeota archaeon
CGCTTAAAAATACTATAAATCTTTTGTATAAAAAGCTTTAGAATTCACTTTAAATGTTCAAATTATCTTTTGATAGAATTTTTGTTTAGGGAATCTTTGTCAATGAGTAATTTACCTTAATATTTACAAATTTATGTTTTATCTTTAGCTAACATAATCCCCTCAATTTTTGAGAATTTTCTTTTTTCCATTTTTTGAAGAGAATCATAAACTCCTGCTTTTTCCATTAATTTTTTTGTTATTTCATGATATTCTTGAATGCCTTCGTCAATTACTTGTTTTATAGCTTCTGGAATCCAACCAGATTCTGTTGCCCATTCTGCAAATTTTTTAAGATTTTCTCCAGTATACACTCCCCCATTATTCGAATAATTCCATTCTGACTCTGGTTTTAATTTAGGCATTAAAAGATTAAGTCGTGTTCTTTGATATTTTTCAATACCTTTATTTTTGTATCTTACAATATTTCCTACGTTTTCGTTTACTAAAGCAACAGCAGTGTAATGTTTTTTATCTAGAATCATGCTTTGTTCTGCCCCTCCAAGCATTTCAAAAGGGTAGTAACAAGTATCTTTTCCTGATGTTAGCCATTTACCATTCACATCTTGATCTGGTTCTGATTCATACAACGCTAAAATTACTCTATCAACTCCTTCTTTTTCCATTTGGGTTAAGCCTTTTGTTAAAGTGTTATAAAGAGAATTACTTTTATTAGCTTGTGAAGTCTTTTTTAATTGAGCATGTTTATTTCTAAATAATTGAAATATCATTTTGTTTTTGAAAAGATTATGGTTTATAAACTTTCCTATTTTGTTACCACTATTTAATTAATCTATGTGTTCAGGGGTTTTAGAATATATAAATCCTTAAAAATAAATCATTTTTATAACTTAAATGAAAATTTCTAATGTTGATTGGGATATTGAAATTACAGACCGCAAAATTTTGTTTTCGGCATTGTTTTTTATTGGTTTTGCTATTTATTTGTATTTGCTTGAAGATTTTTTAAAGACAAATCTTTGGTGGATTTTTTTGACTTGTATTTGTATGGCTTTTTTTATCGCAAAAGATATAAGTTTGAAGAATGAAAATTTTAGGAATACGTTGAAGATTAAACCTCGACGACAAATTAGGATTAATTTTTGGAATTAAGTAGCATTCGCTTTTTTCTTTTTTGACTCAGCTTCTTTTTGTTTTATTTTTTCTTCAAGATCAAGTTTTTCTATAAGTTCTTTATACCTATTTCGAATTGTAACTTCAGTGATTCCTGCAATGTCTGCGACTTCTCTTTGGGTTTTTTTCTCGTCGTTCATTAATGCTGCAACATAAAGTGCTGCTGCCGCAATTCCTGCGGGGCCTCTTCCAGAAGTTAGCTCAACACTTTCCGCGTTTCTTAAAACTTTGAGTGCATCGTTTTGCGTTCTAGGTGATAATCGCAGAACTGAGGAAAATCTTGAAATGTAATCTTTAGGTGAACTTTGTTTTACTTTGATTCCGAGTTTTCTTATGATGAATCTGTATGTTCTTCCTATTTCTTTTCTTTCAACGTCTGAGGCAGTTGCCATTTCGTCGAGGGTTCTTGGGATATTATATGAACGGCACGCAGCGTACAAACATGCAGCGATTACTGATTCCATGCTTCGCCCTCTAACTAAACCTCTTTGCAAAACATAATTGTAGATTCTTGAAGCTTCGTCACGGACAACATTTGGAAGGTGAAGATATGATGCAATAACTCTTAATTCTGCCATTGCCAGTCGCAAATTTCTTTCAATACTTGTTGAAACTCTTTCCTGCCATTTTTTTAATCTTAAGAATTTTCTTGTTTGTCCAGGTTCTAATCTGTAAATATCCGAGATTTCTCCAACATTTGTTGTAAGACCTTTGTCGAATTTTTGCATGCTTATTGGTGCTCCACCCCTTCCTTTTTTGTCACCTTTGTCGAATTTTCCTGACAAATCAACTCCTGTATCAACCATTTTGTCCTCGACAACAAGCCCGCAGTCATTACAAATAATTTCTCCTAAATGCGAATCGTATGTTAAATTTATGCTATCACATTCAGGACATTTTTTAATTCCAGCCATTTTTAGAACTTACCGTAAGATTTATAAAGAGTTTCTATTTATAAAGGTTTCGCTTTTTGGAGCGTGTCTAATAATTAGCATCGAGCTAATTATTTGATCATTACATCT
>CAYHMF010000079.1:0-2176 GCA_964357655.1 Candidatus Woesearchaeota archaeon
TACTTTGATTTTTCTAAATTATTTTAGGGGGTGACATATGTCTCTGGGGAGCACACGATTTTGGTTTTAAGAGAAAGTTTTATAAGGAATTGTAAATAAAATATTTTATGAATTTTGTAAAAAAACTGGTTGAAAAGAAAATTGACGATAAAGTCCACAAACAATTTATAAGATTTGGAAAAGGAGAATATCATGGAAGATTTCTTTTAAGTTTGCGGAAAGCTAAAATGATAAAAACAAAAACAAGTTTTGAATTTGCCAATGATTTGGTGCTTTTGGTTTCTGGGTTTGGGAACTGCATGGTTTCTGGAATTGCCTTAAGTAAAAATAATATTTCTGATGTTATGTCTAAAAATAATATAGAAGGAAATTCTGAAACTAAAAAAGGAGGTTTGTATTACGAGAATGATATTCCAAATCAAAAAATGACTGGAGAGCAATTGAGGATCTTAGAAGAAAATTCTTATTTCTCTTTGCTTGACGTCGAGGGCGAGGGATTTAAATTAAAAATAAAGAAGAAGCTTCCGAAACCTGGCAAGAGTGAAGATAAAATAGACGACAAATTTTGCCAATTAGAAGCAGATGAAAAATTTTATTCAAAACTAAAAGAAGATTTGTTTTGGGATGTTCCTGACGCCAAAAAAATAAGCGTGAAACACAGCGTGATTGTTTCTGGAATTATTTCCCCGGAAGGTGAAAAAGATTTTGCAAAAATAAGGGAAATTGCGAAGAGGAAAGGAAAGATTATTAGGATAATTGATATTGACGGGAAAGAAATAAAAAAAGAGATTGATTTTGAAGCTTGAAAGAAAGATTTAAAAGGAAATACTATTCAGCTAGTTATGGAAAACAAAGACAAAATAACCCTTGATAAAGAAAATGAAGAAATCTTTATTCAAAATTTAAGAATATCAAATCCAGAGATATATAATTTTTTAAAAGATAAGAAAAATTTAGAGGATTGGGTAAGAAAATCTTTAATTATTGGGTGCATAGGTTTAAGACAAATGGTTTTAACTGAAAATGTAGATTTTGTTGAAAAAGAATTCAATAGATTCATTGTTAAGGCAAAAGAAGTATTTGAAAAGCAAACATGCAGTCTTAATGATAAAATTGAGACAACTTTTAGTTTGAGTAATACACAAAGTCCATTATTCCAGATGAAAGAATTAATTGATGAATATTTTAATAAGGATAAAGGACAAATAAAAAGAATAATCGATGAAACATTTAATATTGATAATAAAAGAAGTGCATTAGCTCTTTTAATTGAAGAATTAAAAAAGAACTCAGAAATGGACGAAAAGAAATTGTATGAATTACTTGATTCTAATAAAACGGATTCACCTGCTAGACACCTTAAAGAACAAATATTAGAAAAATTAAATGATATTCGAGATAAAGAGATAAAAGATATTAGAGATGAAGTATTAAAAGAAAGTGCAATTAAGATTGAAAAACAAAAAGGAACCGCAAAAGGATTTGATTTTGAGGAAGAAGTTTATTCAAATTTACAAACTTTGGCAAGTTATTATGAAAATACTATTGAACTTATTGGGGAAAAATCTGGTATCGGAGGTAAAAAGGGAGATGTTTTAATAGAACTTGAAAATAAAAGTAAAATTATTATTGAATGTAAAGATAGTTCGAATTATTCTACTAAAAAAGCAATAGATGAAATAAATGAAGCTATGCAAAATAGAAATGCAGTTTTTGGGATATTCCTTTTTGCAAAAAAAGATTTAATGCCAAGAGAACTTTGTCCTATTAAGATAACTGATAAATACCTTATAACTTATTATGATGAAGATAATTTATATTTTGCTTATCGTATTGCTAGACTTTTTGCTCTAAGAAAAAGCATCGATTCTGAAGATAAAGTAAACTTCGAAAAGATTTCATCTGAATTAAGTACTATTGAAGATAATTTCAAAAATATTGATTCTATGCAAATAAAAGCTACTACAATTATTAATTCTGGAGAGTATATTAAAAAGAATTTAAATTTGTTAAGAAATAATATGGATGAAAGTGTTAATAAAATAAAAATCGAGATTGGAGAAAAATCTAAAGAAACGTAAAACAAAAATTTTAATAAATTTACCTACAAATTTTCCTCACAAGAGCGTGTCTAAAAAATAATTCTAAAAAGTAGGTTCACCTCAAATAGTCAACT
>CAYHMF010000080.1:0-1952 GCA_964357655.1 Candidatus Woesearchaeota archaeon
GGCAATAATGGTTGATGGAGGAGTGTCTTTGATTGGAATGGGGGAATCAGACAGTGCGCACCTAGCAATTGAAGCAGTTGAAAAAGCAATACAAAATCCTCTTCTCGACGTCGATATATCTGATGCAAAAGGTGCATTAGTAAATGTTATCGGAGGTCCTAATATGAGCCTTGAGGAATGCAAGACAGTTATAGAAACAGTGGGAAGTAAGTTAAACCCTGACGCAAAATTAATTTGGGGGGCCCAGATTTCAGCAGATATGGAAAAATCCTTGAGAGTATTATTAATAGTCACAGGCGTCAAGAGCACGCAAATTCTCGGCAACAGCGACACATTAGAACACCAAAAACACCAAGAGATTGAAGAAGAACTGGGTATAGAATTTTTTGAATAAAATATAACAATCTTTATATATCGTTTTTAATGAAGTAATAAAATGAAACGAATAGAAAATTTTGGAGACTTAAGCGAAGGTCAGAGAATTTATTTGACTGCAGAGTCGAATACGACTGGGAAACCAGTTTTAATAATAGGCGATTTTCATGGAAAGTCAGGAATTTATTTAACTTTAAAAAATTATTCTCATAAATACATTAAATTAGATATAGCATCTTCAGAATCATCAGATGTTTTTAGTTCATTAAGTCTTTTGCATGAAAGAGCAAAGAAAAACTCTGTGGAAAATTTTGCATTGACAAGTTTTAGAGATTACAAGATATTCATCTAATTAAAAAGGTTTTTAAAATTAATTTAGTATAAACTCTTATGGAAGAATTTAATGAACTCGAGAAAAAATATTTTCCTCTTGGAGAAAAATTAACTAAAAAATACAATCATAGTTTGGTTAAGAGGAGAGAATATTTTAAAGAGCGATGTATTGGAGGACCAAATTTTGTTAGCACACTTTATCTAGTCTTAGAGAAAACAAGTGATGAAAGAATTATCCGAAAAGTTTATGATTTCTTGGAAACAATTGTAGATTTTCAAAATGCAGGTTCAATTTCCTGGGAAATAAGGAGGTATATTAGAAAAGCTCCCCCCGATTTAATCGAAAGATTTATTGATGTGTCTAATAAAATTGCTAAAGTTAAAAATGAATTCTCTATTGATATGGATTTTTATTGGTGGGATACTAATGGAGGCAATTGCAAAGAAAGTTGTTATTCAAAAGAGTATATCTCACAAAGATCTTTGAAAGTGGTAGAAGGATTAGAAAAAAGATTAGAGCAAGCCAATCTTCACGAATAATTTAAAAACCCCTTATCTTTCTTTAAAACATGACAATGCTAGAAAAACCAAAATCATTTTTTATGAAGTGCAAAAGAGTTTGGCTTATTTTGAAAAAACCAACAAGAAAAGAATTTGAAAACGTGGCGAAGATTTCCGCAATAGGAATTTTGATTCTTGGAGTTTTCGGATTTCTGGTTTCTATTATTATGAAATTGTTTGTTTGAGTAAATTTTCCAAAAAATTTTCCTGAGAAAGTTTTATAAACCCAAATTATCACTTAATAATATTATTCTTTAATAATTCAGACATTAAGGAGTAGTGGAACAAAATGATATTTATAATAAAAGTAACGACAAACAAAGAAGAAAGAGCAGTGGACATGATTGCAGATAGAGTTCAAAAGAAAAAAATAAATATTTTTTCAATTTCGCGACCGCACGGACTCCGAGGGTATATCTTGTTAGAAGCAGCAGATAGAGATTCGGCAGAAGAAGGAGTTTTTAATTTGCAATATGTAAAAGGAATAATCGGGAAGACAATTGGCTACGAAGAAATTAAAAATATGGTGGAGATTTCTGCGGCAACAATTTCAATAAAAGAAGGCGATATAGTAGAAATGATTGCAGAACCATTCAAAAAAGAAAAAGCGAAAGTTATAAGAATAGACAAACAAAAAGAAGAAGTTGTAGTGAGTTTGCTTGGAGCAGTTGTTCCATTGCCAG
>CAYHMF010000081.1:0-1550 GCA_964357655.1 Candidatus Woesearchaeota archaeon
GTTGACTATTTGAGGTGAACCTACTTTTTAGAATTATTTTTTAGACACGCTCCCTATGCTCGATATTACCAAATTATTAGAGTATACTACGCAAAATTCAAAATTAATTTGTCACTCACCTTCGTTTGCAGATTTAATTAATTGTTAATAATCCACTACGAGCGATTGCGAGAAGTGTGAATTTTACTTGAAAAACATTCTTTTTAAATTGATAATTTTCAGATTAAATTATTTCTTAAGCCCTAAATCAATTGGTTCTCTCACTTGGTGTTTTTCTAGAAATTTATATACATTCCCCTGTTTTGAACCTTTAATTAGAAAGATTAATCCTTGTTCGGCTCCGGGGAGATTTTCCGAATCCCCGACAATCCCAATTTGATTCTCTTTTATTTCAAAGAAACATTTTGTCAATAGTGAAAGCGTTTTTAGAGTTTTTCCACCTTTTCCAATAATTCGTCCTCGGACTCTTTCCAAGTCATGCCTTTTTGTGTGGTCTTTTATATTTATTATTTGAAAATCCAAATTTTCTTCCTCGATTAACATTGCTGTTGAAAAAGGGAATCCAAATTCAAGTGCATCGATGACTTTTTCAGCGACGTATTCATTTTCTGGGTCTCCTTGGATTGAAACTTCCTTACCTCTATTTGTTATTTTAACATTCAACTGAGTTTCCAACTTTCTCCTGTTCTTGATTATTCTTGCAAGTTTTTCTGCTATTATTATTTTCATGTGTGTAAGAATTATCTAGAAGTTATAAGGTTTTTGTTTACTTGACTCTATCCAGATTCTTATTTTTTATATAAACACTTTCTTTAGAATTCTTCTTTTTCTGTTTCAAGATGGCCTTCTTTTTTTAGCCATGCAATTTGGTTCAATTTGTATTTCAGTAAAACATCTCCTTTGGTGTTATCCAATTCCCAAGGTTCTATAATAACCACATCATTTGGTCTTAACCATAATTTTCTTTTCAACCTTCCAGGAACTCTGCAATTTCTTGATTTTCCGTCGACACAATTCACCATCATTTTGTTTCCCCCAAGCCGTTGTTCAATAATTCCTATTACTTCTCTTCCTCTCGGAAGCGGAGCTCGCATAATTGTAGGTTCATCTTGCCGGGAATTTTTATCACGAAAATTCATATTTATTAAAAAAGGAATTAGTTTATAAAGATTTAGAAAAGAGAACTAATATGAATTACGGATTTGAAATTTTTGGGAAGAATTTATTTTATTTTGAGGTAGGAATGAATTCCAAAAACGACGCTGTGCCAAAACTCGAAGGGATTGCCAAAATCTTTTGTAGTAATAATAAACATCTGAATGGAGTTTTGTATCAAGTCGATAAAGATTTGACAGCATTAAGCAAATATAATATTTCTTGCAGGAAGAATAAATTTGAGTTGAAAAAGATTTAAAAAATTTAGCTTATTACATACCTCATCAAGGAATTTGTCACCACTATTAAAAGGTTATTAATAGAAAACTTTATAAACCTTATTTTCTATGAAAAAATATGGCACCAATCATAAAAGTAAGCAAGAACACCTTAGA